>CAZFKK010000321.1:0-710 GCA_964519735.1 uncultured Taibaiella sp. | reverse complement strand
GCATTATCCAGTTCGATATCAGCATTTATGATGCTGAAGCTATAGACACTACTCTGTTCAGCTTCGGAAGGACCGGAGCTCGGGCATTGGCTCCGAATCCCATTAGTTTAAGATTGTATAGAGATACCATTTATGTAGGATCGGGAAGGAATGGAACGTATTTCAGCACCATCAGCAGTCCTAACTTACGAGGGGCTGCCTGCGGTTATGATTTAGCTTCCATCCCATTACTGCCAGGTACGTTTGCTCCTGGGACCGGCATGTGTAATGAGATCGTGTACCCATTTATGGGGGAAAGTATAAAAGCGCTTGTATTGGATACATTTCTCTGCACAGATCAGTTCTCCATAGATCTGGTGGCCACTCCCGGTTATAATTATTATTACTGGCAGGATGGCTATGTGGGGGCACAGCGCAAGGTCAACAGCCCGGGAACCTATTGGGTAAACACCCAAATGGTTGAAGGAGAAGGCAGCGAGAGTCAGAATTGTGATAACCTGGACCGGGTGGATACCTTTATCATCCGTGGCGGCGAGTTTTCCGTTCCCGTCATTGCCGTGAATGTATTTGAGTTGAGTACGACAAAAACCTATGCTACTTACCAGTGGTTTTTTAACGGGACGAAAATACCAGGCGCAACGCAACAAAAATTGATGATTAACTCTATTTAGTCAAATTAAGATTTTTGAATTTTTTAGGGACGAAACGCA
>CAZFKK010000320.1:3310-3807 GCA_964519735.1 uncultured Taibaiella sp. | reverse complement strand
ATTTAATGAAATTGCTGTACGTATGAAAACCTCTTATCGTGCGGTTCAGGGCTATAGGAACAGGTTATACGAAATTATTGATGTGGGAAACAGGGTGGATTTAGTGATCCTCGCTTTTCAGTATGGCTTGATTACGATAAATTCTAATGGCGAAAGAGAGTGGCGGTATGACCTTTAAAATTTAATTTTTTTTCACTTTTAAAATCAAAAACTATGACACAATCATGGTATGGGGGCGTATTGTCTTTACTCCTCTTGACACAGGGGGCCTGTACAGGTCCGCAGCAAAGCAGCCCGCAACAGGTAGAGGGCTACATTCATAAGGATTCAGCACAGCGGATGGTTCAAAGTTATGAACAATCATTACTGCACAATCCGGCGGACAAGATACAAGATGTAAAGTACTGGGTGTTGGATGCAGATCTGCTGCGCGACTATCTGGCCAATGAACAGATCAGGGGTGTAGCCGTGAAGTTGGCCCATACCCTGGAGTACAT
>CAZFKK010000320.1:0-3300 GCA_964519735.1 uncultured Taibaiella sp. | reverse complement strand
GCCTTCATGCCCTGCATTGATGTACTCCAGGGCATGAAGGCCAGTCGGCGGGTTACCGCGATGATGCGCTCACTATTGTTATCAATGGTTTCGATAGCCTGGGTGTGATCATGTTCGGCCCGCCTAATGGGACTACGGTGCCTGATCATGCGGTGCCCTGTCCACACAACTGTCCTATTGTAGGGCCTTAGGCATTGACGGCGATGAGATGAAGGAGGGTGTGCTTTCCTCCAACGGAGGGTACACCTATCCCTTATTTTTTAATTCTTATCTTTTTTTCTATAGCTATTCAACAACAATAAATTCAATGTTATGATGCAGACCATTACTTATGTTTATTACGCGACGCTATCGGTAGCCGCGATCATTTTTCTCCTTAGGTACCGATGCTTAGATCCAGCCACCAGGGTAATATCCTGGATGGTGTGGGCAGGGCTATTGACAGAGGCTATTGCCAGGTATGCAGCTATGCGGTACCGTAATAATTTGCCGGTGTACAACCTGTACTTTTTCGTGTATTTCCTGTTGATCATGCTCTATTTTTACCGGTGTAATGAAGCGATGCGCCACCAAAAATGGTTTTATTATTTAGTGATCTTCGTTCTGTTGGCAGGCATCCTAAGCACACTGTTTTTTAAGCCTTTTTTCACCAGCTTAAATGTGCATTTGCTGACTTTAAAATTTATGGTTATCGGCGCTATGGCGATGTATTCCGTAAAGCGCGTGTTTATGGAGGAGGCGGACCAGGCTACCTATGCCAGAAATGTCCATTTCTGGATACCTATACTTATATTGTTAGGGCAGACCATTACAGTGTGCAGTTGGTCCTACTATCAACCCTGGAAAGAGCTGTTGGGGGAATTGGGCAGGGTGCCTGATTATACCATTTTACTGATCAATATTATGGTGTATGCCGGTTTCGGGCTTCTTGCTTTTCGATATCCAAAATTGAATAAATAGGGTATGAAGCAAGATATACATACGATTTACGTAATCATCGTGGCTACATTAGCCTTGGGTATGCTTGCGGCATTCTTGATTATTGGCGCCCTGATGGTAGCCCGTCACCTCCGCAAAAAGAACCTGGAGCATTTACTGAGGTTGCAGCAGGAGGGCGAACGGACCTTGGAGGTAGTGTCCCGGGAGATACATGATAACATTGGCCAATCCCTGAGCACCGGACTACTTCTTTTACTAAGGCTAAGTAAAAAGCGGGCTCCCGCTCTCCTGGATCAACTACAGGCGATACTGGAACGCGCGTTGGCAGATACTAAGGATATGAGTCATTCGCTTAATCCTGTTTACCTACAAAGACAACGGTTGCTCTCTGTAATCGAAGAAAAGGTGGGTTGGGTGAACGCAACACGTAAAATTAATTGCGGGTTATGTGTGAACGGACAACCGGTAAATATGGACAGCAATCGGGAATTGCTCATTTTTAGAATTGTTCAGGAGGCTTTGGCAAATAGTATCAAACATGCAAATGCGGATAAAATTGTTATCCAATTGGATTATCACGCGAAAGACCTTTGGATTACTATTATGGATAATGGCAAAGGGTTTGACCGGGAGCATCCTGATTTCAAGGAAGGTCTTGGGATGAACAGCATGCAACAGCGTTCATTGCTCCTTGAAGGAAAATTGGAAATTAGGACCTATCCCAATGAAGGTGTTCAAGTGGGCCTATGTGTTCCCCTGGAGGAACGTAAAAGCCATAAGTTATGGAGTCAATTGTTTAACTTTTTCTAACCCACAATTAAATGTACAAATTATGGACTGGATCGAAAAAATCTATCAAACTTTATGCAATCTGGAGCTGCTGCTCGAGCAGGAATTGTCTAACACCAGTCAGCTTGTGGACAAGATCTGCAAAGATCAGGAACCTGAACCTGAGGAATGGTTGACCCCGCATGAAGTGCGTGCCCATCTTCAATACAGTGAAAGCACCTACAAACGCCGGATTAAAAGCGGCCTTCTGGTAGGCAAAAAGGTAGGTGGTCGCCGTTATTTTGAGAAGTCGGAAATCACACGGTTGTTAGCCCTGGATAAAAAGAAATGGAAAAAATAAAAGCATAGAAATTATCCGCGATCACAATAAATGGGAGTGCTGTTTTTACAGTGCTCCTTTTTTTATTATTTCGATATACGGAAACTTGTTAAAACACTCCATTTTCTCGTACCTGTTTACGCCGCCGAGGGGGCAATGTGTCCTGTCGGGGACCCAATGGATGTTGTTCTTGTTCAAGGATGCGATAACCTGGTTCCAATAGGGCATAATCATGGCCATGAAGGACTCGTTCTCGTCCATTGCTGTCATGCTCATGACCCAGGATGCCGTATTCATGTCCATGAACCTGGCCTTGTGGATCATGAGTGTGATCTTCCTGAACATCGGCGCGGCTTACCCGGCCATGGAAGCAATAATCATGCCCAACAATGGAGCAATCATGTTCCTGAATACGACGAACTCCATCCACAACGACCCACTCATGATCATGGTTATCGTATTCACGACCCAGTTGCTGAGCCTCATGACCATTTACCGCTCATCCTTGTACTTCGAAGCTGCATTCATGTTCAAGGACCATAAATTCATGCCCGGCTACAGCACCATCATGACTGCATACGGCTCATTCTTGTTCCACATGCTCACCATCACGGTCAAATGCAACGCCTTCACGATCATTAATGGGTCATTCCAGGACCAAATTGTTTTATTCATGGGCAAGTAGGTCGCATTCATGATCCATGATACTGTACAGTGGACCCACGACAGCGCCATCATGAACCAGCCCCATTCATTCATGGACCACGCCGACGCATTCATGCCCTTGAAAACAGCGGGAATCACCGGAATTGACGGGATAATAGTCCTTTTGGTGGCAGCAGAGGGTCAACATAGGGTCAATCCGGTCCGGGAACGGGTCAATCCGGTCCATGATTTGGAAGAAGGTAGGGCCACAGGCTACTTTTGATTTCAAATACAGGAGGTACCCCTGTAAGTGTTTTTTTTATCTTTTAAATTGAATGTTATGAACATTAAAAAGTTTGCCCTGGGTGGCTTCAGCCAGGTTACCGACAACGCTTTACTCAGTAAAGGAAATACGGTATTGAAAGCAATGGACAACAATGCCCATTTTCCGGACCCCATTCCTGCATTGGCCGATGTAGAAGCCTTGTACCAGGATTTTCAGGCCAAGCTGGCCATCGCCCAGAAGAAAGGAAATCCGGAGGATACCGCTGTCAAAAATGAAAGTCGCCGCAAGTTGGTTCATGCGCTGAAGCAATTGGCCTTTCATG
>CAZFKK010000319.1:265-3811 GCA_964519735.1 uncultured Taibaiella sp. | reverse complement strand
ACCCAAGCTAGAAGGTCGGTTTTGTTAAACGATAATTTCTTCGCCCACTTATTATGTGGAATTTCTAATTTGGCCGTGAGTTTGTAAATCGTAGACTTACTTCTGCCCAACATTTTTGCAGCTTGTTCAAGGTCCAAAATCTCCGGAAGTAGATCTGTGGGCGAAGGTTGTGCGGGCCTGCAAAGCAGCAATTCTTTTATTTCTGCTATCTCTTTTAGTATGTAAGCTAAAGCAGCGGGGATATCGTTGTGGGTAAGATTTTCGACATTCATTATTAGAAAGTTTTATATTGGTTAAGAAAAGTCAATTCTTTTTATTGGTTCTTTTCCCTAAACTTTTTGAATTTAGCCGAGAAAGTTGCAATGCGACCAGATCAAGGTGTTTCTGATCCGCCTGTGGAGTTTCGGCTTTTAAGTGCTCCAACTCCATCAGGGCAGAATCAGCGGCATCCCGCAACGCCAACAGATGTATTTCAATATTTTTTAAACTTTTTTTCATTGCTAGGAATTGGCGACAATTGTTAGATCTTCATAGAGTTTGATGCAGAACTCTTTTATTTCTGTATTGTTAGCTTTCCCTGCATATATCATCCTGACATATTCCTTTGTTACCCCAAATCGCTTTGACGTTTGTTCGACAGCCAAAGCCCTAATTTTATCATATTTGGGTACGTAAACTGTTGATTGCATTTAGTAATATTTTAAGACTTTTCACGTATTTCCCGACACTGATATTTCACTTACCTTTGCGGTCGGTCATTACTTTTGATTTTAATAACAAGGCAAAGATATGCGACATAAAGCAAAATAATATTGCTTTATGAATTATTTTTGTTTTATTAAATTTTATGTATATGGATTCTAGTGTTTTAGAGAGTTTTTATAACTTCCTAAAGTTGAAGAAGTTGGTGAAAAGCAAAGAAGATTTGGCAAAAAAACTAGGATTTACTAGACAGTATGTGACAGGTGTCTTAAATGGTAGTATTAATGTTTCAAAATCATTTATCGAAAAAATGATATGGAGCTATAAAACTGAATTAAATGAGTACTTCCAAACCCATGCGTTATGGGAAAATGATAGTCAAAGCCAGGCTTTGGCAGAAGTTATTGAAGATTTGAATATGCAAGGCAGCTATAGGATGTTAACTGAAATACCTAGCAGCGCCAATAAGCAGGTAGAATTAGATTCTACACTTGCAAGAATATCACATTTAAATGACTTGCTGGAGGCAAAAGATAAAATGATCGGTTATCTTGAATCTAGCTTAGATAGGTTGGTAGACATTAACAAGATGCAAGGTCAGCGGATAACGGAATTGGAAAAAATGATTAAGACATTCAATTTGATTGCACAAAATGAAGGCGAGTGGCCTGAAAATATAACTAATTTCCTGAGAGATTCGATTATGCAGGCAATCGAAGAGAAATACAATCCAAAAGCTAAGCCGGAAGAATAAGTCAAATTTAGCCTTCAGTACTGTTTCTTCTATTTTAGAAAATGATTTTTTTAAGTATCCGCATAGCGATATGGGCAGTAGCACAAACAATTATCAATATAAGTTCAAGCAAAACCTCAAGCAAACCCCATTAAATAACCGTTGGTGAATTGTGTAAGTGTCTGAATTTTAAATCATTGAGTTTGCAAAAATGGTCTCTAGCGATCCCTAGCCTCGCTACAGAAATCGGCGCAAATCATTGGAAAATGGTTTGCGTTTTTTTATGTATGATACCGGATGCCGGATCTTTCCGATAAATAATCGATTTTTGTAATTATTGAGAAAGTATTTCTTGATTGCATTGCTGCTGAACCCGGAAAATATTTTTATGACTATATCTGTAAACTATCTACTTGATGCGTCAATTTTTATTATATCTGTGGGCAATCGGGAACTGTTTTTTGCTACAACAAGGGGTCGCGCAACCTATATTCTCCGGTAGTGTATTGAAGCATTATACCAATGAAAACGGGTTGCCACAGAACAGTGTAAAGGCAGTCGTACCGGATGAACTGGGCTTTATCTGGCTGGCTACGGAGTCTGGCTTGGTCCGGTTTGACGGGCACTCTTTCAATGTATATAACAGGACCAACACAAATGCGCAGACGAGCAGGATGTATGATATACAAACGGCTTACAGCACTGGCGGTATTTACGCCATTATGGAGTCGCTGAAACTTTTCCGGATTTCAAAAGGGAAGGCCTACACCACGGATAAACGGATACAGGAGGTGGATCTCTACAGGAAGTATTGGGCTAATGAGGGGCTCTTGCACTATTCCTGGCAGCCTCCATCAAAAGCAGGAATATATACCCAGGATACCTTGCAGCTATATCTTTCGGAGGGAATCTATGCCCGGTTTACCAGGGATAATAAGGTGACCTGGAAAAAAGATAATAAGATCCTGGCGCAATTGCAGGTAGGGGATCTTGAAGATTACAGGACTTTATTTACCCTAAATGGGATGGTTTACCGGATGCCGGTCTTACCCGACAGGGTTGACCTGCTTCGGATACGACCATCAGGGGTGGATAAGGTTTTATGGAAAGGCGACCTGCTCCGGCAGAAGGGATGGGGCACGGCATCTACTCGTTATCTCTGTATTAATAATGCCTCAGGGGATGTGTTTTTATATAGCGACAAGCATTTTTACCTGCTGTCTTTATTACCCGATGGGAATGTTCATACCCGGCTTCTTTTGAAGGATTTTGACTTCGCGGAAAATGAAATTTGGGCAGGATATTACGACGGGGACCGGAAGCGGTTATTCCTGGGTAGCCGAACGCAAGGACTTTTCGTGTTTCATCAATCTCTTTTCCGTTCTGCCCTGTACAATTCCGGTAAAGGCTCGATCAATAATGTGTATGACCAGGTTGTTTTCAACGACAGTACAATATTGACAGGGAAAGGTGTTTTATTCGCTACAGGGAAAGACCGGGAAGGACAATTGCTTCCCCTGATCAGGCAGTATGAGAATGATTATGGCAATATATTGCGGGCCCGGGACGGCACGCTCTATACCGGAGGATTGGGTAGTAAGTATCTTTGCCGCTTCTCCGATGACGGAACTAGGCTACTGGGGAAATGGCCGGTGGATAAAGTCACTTCCTTTATTGATGATGAACAGGGCAACTTATTTGTGGGGATCCTGGGAAAAGGACTATACCGTTTTAACAGCAGGGTTCCGGATAGCCGGCTAAGTCTTTATATGCCCCTGAAAGAGCGAATAGGGTGCCTGGCCTGGGAGGGAGATAATCATTTATGGATGGGTACTACCGGCAATTTGTATAAAATAAATGTACAGCAGGGCACCTGGGACAGCATCCCTGAACTGAAGCAAAAAAACGTTCGGAATACCTATGTGGCCAGGAAAGGAGAAGTATGGATCTGTACTTATGAAAACGGGCTCTACCTATCCTTGAATGATACCCTCATAGCGTTCCCTGATAGAGGGCATGAGGCGTTTAATACTATTCATAAAATTTTGGAAGACGACAAGGGTTACTTTTGGATCAGTACCAATAACGGTATCTTCCAGGTAAGGAGGCAG
>CAZFKK010000319.1:0-255 GCA_964519735.1 uncultured Taibaiella sp. | reverse complement strand
CCGGAAGAAACACCGACAGCTCTATTATCATTATTACAATAAAGATGCCGGCTTTCTGAACAGTGAGTTTAATGGAGGAAGTAATAGGGTAGGCAACCGTTTGCCTAATGGTTATTTCTCTTTTTCTTCTATGACCGGAGTTGTCTTTTTTAACCCGGATCACATTAAGCCTGATCTCCCGGACCTTCCTATTGTACTGGACGAATTGGAAGTTGACGGGCAGGTTATCCCGGTTACCGATTCTGTTATCCTGTT
>CAZFKK010000318.1:0-3828 GCA_964519735.1 uncultured Taibaiella sp. | reverse complement strand
GAAAGCGACCGGATACATAGGCATTTTCTGCAGCATCTACCGCTACACTATAACCGAAGTCTGTACCATTCCCTCCAATATTGATCGCCCATTTGTATTTACCGGCAGTATCATATTTGGCCAAGAAGGCATCAATTCCACCATTACTAGATGTAATTGCAGAATTTTTAGGATCAAAGCTTATACTACCGGTAAAATTTCCTGTAAGGTAAACATGTGAATTACTTAATGCTACTCCATAGCCAGTATTCCCACTCGTACCCCCCATATTGTTGACCCAAATATAATTTCCATCCTTATCGTATTTAGCCAAAAATACATCACTAGCACCATTTGCCCCGGTAACTACATTTGAACTGGAGTTAAAATAGGCAACACCTGAGAAACTTCCGGTAACATAGGCATTACCTGATATATCTACAGCTATAGAATTAGAATAAACTGCGTCATTGCTGGTAATGTTTTTTGCCCATATATAATCTCCATCTGTAGTGTATTTAGCCAAAAATGCATTGGGTGTATTTATGCCCCTGCTATCTTTAATTCCTTTAGAGATAAGGTTATTGACCGTAGTTCCCGGATTAAAATCAGCTGTATCTGAAAAGCTGCCTGTAATATATACGTTACCCGCTGTATCTACAGCTACATCAGCTCCGGAAGCATTTTGTTTTCCGAAGAAACTACGGGCCCACACATACTTCCCTTGCGCATCGTATTTTACAAGAAATATACTATTTTGTGAATTGCCAGCCGGATTGCCATTCGGCAATACCAATTTAAACAAGGATCCAACCAGGCTGGCAGCAGTGCCTGTAGGATCAAAGCTTGCAGAATCTACAAAATTTCCGATCACGTATACATTACCTAAATGATCTACTGCAACGCTATTACCATAATCCGCTTGTTCTCCTCCGAAACGATTAGCCCATAAGAAGTCCTGGGCATTAGCCTTTATCCCAACGGCGCTAAGGCACAGGGACAAAAGAATAAATTTTAAGGTAGAAATTTTTTTTGTCATTTTTTTTGTTTTAAGTGTTAATAAAAGAAATGGTAACGCTTTAGACTATTGGACAACATCACCTACAAATGCGTTGAGATAGAAACTATGAAAACAAAATTCCTGAAAATAGGCGGCATATAAAACACTACATCTGGTCATTTAAAAAAATGACTACTTATCACTATTTTCATCTACCTTTTTACCCCGTTACCTTATCAAGGTTACATTTCCCCGGTATTCTTCCGGTTTCCCATCATCTATTGCGACTTCTATGGAGTACAGGTAAACGCCCAATGGCTGTTCTCTGTCATTAAATTTTCCATCCCACCCTCTTCCATAGATTTGCGTAGTTTGAAAAACTAATTGCCCCCACTGGTTAAATACCTGCATTTTAAAACGGCTTAGATGCTTAGATAGCAATTGCCTGGGAAAAAAATAATCATTTATCCCATCTCCGTTGGGTGTAAAGGCATTAGGAATGTCCATAAAGCAATCTTTGGCTATTTGAACCGAGGCCGTATTGCTGCAACCTAAAGGGCCTGCACTTATGGTTAAATTATAGATCCCGGGTTGCGTTACCTTAATGTTTTCAGCAGTGTCACCGGTATTCCATTTATGATAATAAATGCTGGTTGGTGTAGTGGATAAGTTTTTCAGGATAATTGGCGGGTCCCCGGGACAAATCTTCTGATCTGCCCCCAGTGTTACCTCCGGCAAATCAAAAACATATACCGGACTTGTAAATGAAGTGTCGGGGCATGCCCTAAAATTTGAATTAAGCGTTACCCGAAATATTCCGGCTCCCTCATAGGCATGCCTGACCTCCCGCTCATTTAAGAAAATCATTTCCGCACCATCACCAAACTGCCATTGCAGATCGACAATGGTAGGGCTCATCATATCTTGAGAAAAAGCAATAGATTCTCCCTTACAGATACTATCCCGGCTGGTTACAAAAGCAGTAGGAATTACCGGATCTACAGTAATTATTTGATAAGCAGTATCAGGACAAATATCATCTATTTTACCAATGAGCATCACTTCATAAGTACCTGCCTTTGTATAAGTGTATGACGGGTTTACAAGCATAGCGGAATCCTGATTTCCAAAGGACCACTTGAAATTATTATAATGCGGATCAGATGTATTCTCAAACCGGACAACGTGATCTATACAAATAAGATTATCCGCACTAAATGAAACTTCACAATCCTTTACAGGATAAACAATATTAAAAGTATCCACATGCTCATCGTCCAATATACAATCTGAACTTACTTGGTAACTTAACCAGTAAACACCGGCACCATCCACTTGGCGTGTTATCCCGGTGCTACTGTCTTCCCAGATATAGTTTTTGCCATAAGGGTTGGAGGCTGTGAGTAAAACAGGCTGCGGACAGAATATGCTGTCCGTTGTTGTATGATACACTCTTCTATTGGTGATCATCGGTACTACATTAGGCAACCCCAGATTATGAGCGGTACCCGGTAGCAATTGAATGCCCGGACGCATCAACTGGCAGTCCATGCCAGCAAGATTAGGATAATTAATCACATTCAATGCAGGGCTTGTACCATTTAGTCCGGTAGTCACATAAATTTTATTATCCGGCCCTCGTTTCATGCTAAAAGCCTGGGAAGAAATGGTCATCCTGGAAGCCTTTATCTTTTGTACATCCCGGCTGCTCAGGTCAAACTGCTGCAGTACAGATCCACTTGAACTATACAGTTTGGAACCATCCGGAGAAAAACATGTGCCATAATATCCGTTCGGCGTATTCAACAGAACCGGGTTTGTAGCAGTTCCGGTTTCTGCATCAAAATTCATCAGAAGTAGATCATTTTTGGCTATGGCTAACCGTTTCCGGTCCGGTGACACATCTATGGTACCGTACTTCTCAATGGACCCGATAGTAGGGGAAAGCACGGGATTGGTATGGATGCCACTAGCTTCGATCTTATAAGCATTCAAAGAACCCGTCGTCGAAGAAATGGTCAATAACCAGATATCACAGTTATTTCCTGCTACTCCGGTCATGTGTTCTGCCAGGCCATTTTCCAACAATTTACCCATCATACTCAAATCTCCCAGTCCATTGTTTAACTCCATATCAACGATGCTGTAATACAATTCGCCAAAATGCCCTAATTCTATAGCTCCGAGAGAGAATACATAATATTTTGTTGAACTCCCCGGCATCGGCATGATCATAGACCCCTGTACTGTACTGCTCGTAATATTAACACCAAATCCCGGTAGATCCTTGCCATTCGGCATTAAAACATTATTGCGATCCCAAACTGAAGTACCATCGGTATAAAACAATAACCGGCCTTTCTCATCAGAGATACTCGCGCATCCTTCTCTTGTTACGATACTTGTTTTGATAGCTACAGGAGACCTGCCATTAAAATCAAGACCTGCATGATCACCAAATGCCCAGACATTCTCCCGCTGCGCCTGAACGCTTACAGGAATCAGACACACGCTAACACACAGTAAAAAAAAGGATATATTCCAATTCACATCTATACTTTTAAACTAAACTAGTGTAAGATAATCAAAGCTTATACTCTACCAGCCACTTCGATGGGCGCTCATTAGATAAAATGATCACTCCAGGACCCCTTGTTGGTGGAATAAGGAAAATACAAATGTCCTACAAATAACAAGTACATCCAATACTAAAAGTAGTCATTTCCTAAAATGACTACTTTTGACTATTTTAACTTTAAATTCTATGATGTAAATCTTTCGGAATGTTTTTTTTTCATTGTTGTCCGATAAAAAAGTAGTCCAAATTTAAAAAGGTAGCCCAAATTAGG
>CAZFKK010000317.1:0-3833 GCA_964519735.1 uncultured Taibaiella sp. | reverse complement strand
ATTTTCCTTTCTAACCAAATCTTTCGGGGGAAATATTTAATCAAAATTTAATTTTCTCTCCCTAGCTTACAAAGAACCACGCATTTCAATTATATCTTCACCCTCTATTTCTAAAGCGGTGGCGAAGGTAGGTTCTCTTTTATTCCCGGGCAAATCTTTTTTAGATTCCATGAAAATATTTAAGGACTGGGGAATTACATCTTTCCCAAGCAGGCCATAAAAAAGGCTTTTCAATTAGGCCTGGTTAATAAGGCCCGGTAAAATACCGTTTAAAAACTGTGAATGCCTTTTTATGAGCGAAGATGCGGAAGGCAACGATATCAAGTACATCCGGGAATTATTTGTCCGGCCTGTACTTCAGCTCCGAAAATTTCTTCTTTCCTTTCAGGTAGTACTGAACGATAATGCTCCGGGAGTAGATCCCGGTTTCATTGCGTTGGGTGACCAAAGGAAGCGCGGCCTTACGTTTACGCCGCCATTGACCAAAGGAGCGAAAAAAGGCATGGTGGGCTTTTACGATCGCTGCAATATTCCTGAACTGCCCGGAAAACAGCATAGGCAAAGCAGCCACTCCGTCCAGGATAAGCCGCCAGGGCAATAACCACCACAAACGGGCGGCTTTTTCATTTTTCAGTAAAATAACCAGGTTATTGCGAAAATTGTAAAAGGTCTTTTGCGGACTGCCGTAACTGATCACGCTCCCGCCTACATGATATACCGTACTTTCAGGCACATAACCCACCTGGTAGCCGGCATTTTTCATCCGCCAGCAGAGGTCAATTTCTTCCATGTGCGCAAACAAATCCGGATCCAGGCCGCCTACATGGTGGTACACTGCTGCACGTACCATAAAACAACCTCCCGATGCCCAGAAAAGTTCTACGGGATCGTCATATTGGCCCTCGTCTTTTTCTAAGGCAGCAAAAATACGGCCGCGGCAGAACATATACCCCCACTTATCCATAAAACCACCCGCAGCCCCCGCATATTCAAAATAAGCCTTATCCCGGTAATACCGGATCTTAGGTTGGCAGGCAGCCATAAGGCTATTGGCTTCCATGGCCTTGTGTAAGGGCGCAAACCATCCTTCAGTTACCTCAAAATCGGAGCTGAGCAGTATATAATAGGAAGCATTGATCTGTTTTAAAGCTTCTGCATAGCCCCATGCGAATCCATGGTTCTCTGATAAGCGGATCAGATGGATGGAGGGAAAGTGCCGGGCTACATAGGCTGCCGTATCATCGGGAGAATCATGATCTACCAGAAATACTTCATACCCTGAAGCTGCCTCCGAAACGATCAGGGGGAGAAAGAGTTGATGCCATGAAAGGCTCTTGTAGCTGAGTATTACAACAGCAGTATCCTGGATACAGTCTATCATCAACAGGCCCTTGTAACACTATTTATACTTTGGTCCCCCGATAAGTGAGCTTTCATTTACGCGAATATCTTTTTCGTGTTGATAAGAGTGTGTATAAAGGCTGTAACAACCTGACCAGGCAAAGATGAAGAAGCCAAAGAAGCCCAGCAGGAAAAAGAAGCGGGACGTAGATGGCTTTGAAGTCTTGATATCTAAATCGTTATCTATAAGATTGGTATTTTGATTTTCCATGGAAAAAATCATTTCATCAGTTAAAATAAATCTTTATTCATCACCATTTTCCGGCTATAAACAAGCGCAAAAGTAATCCAAATCAACTAATTGTTCCAATTTTTTTAGGAATTCTTTAAAAGTCGCCTCCCTGCTGTGGGTTGCCTCTAAAAAGAAAGATAACAATAATGAATTATTAGCGTATCTTTGCACACTTTTTCATCTCAATTATTAAAAATATAGGCATATCCTGTAAGATATGAAATTATCTCAATTCAAGTTTGACCTCCCGATTAATCTGATTGCCCAACACCCTGCAAAACAACGTGATGAAAGCCGCCTGATGGTGGTGCACCGTGCGACCGGCAAGATAGAGCATAAAGTTTTCAAAGATATCATCAATTATTTTGACGACAAGGATGTAATGATCGTCAATAATACGAAAGTCTTTCCTGCACGTCTTTACGGGCGAAAAGAAAAGACAGGGGCGCGTATCGAAGTGTTTTTGCTACGTGAACTGAATAAGCAGAACCGCCTTTGGGATGTAATTGTGGATCCTGCCCGGAAGATACGCGTAGGCAACAAATTGTATTTTGGGGATAACGACGAGCTGGTTGCTGAAGTGATCGATAATACGACTTCCCGCGGACGTACGATCCGTTTCCTGTTTGATGGTAATGAACAGGAGTTCAAGGCCGTACTGGATAGTATGGGAGAAACACCCCTTCCCAAGTACATCAAACGTAAGCCTGATGAGGACGACAGGGAAAGATACCAGACCGTATATGCAAAATATGAAGGTGCTGTAGCAGCGCCAACAGCAGGCCTGCATTTTAGCCGGGAGCTCATTAAAAGAATGGAAATCAAGGGGCTTCGCTTTGCTGAAATTACCTTACATACAGGATTAGGAACCTTCCGCCCCATAGAAGTAGAAGATCTGAGCAAGCATAAGATGGATGCAGAGTACTTCAATGTAGATGAGTATGCCTGTGCTATCGTTAATAAAGGGATAGAAGAAAAACGCCGTATTTGTGCTGTCGGAACAACTACCCTCCGTGCTTTGGAAAGCTCGGTTACAGCCAGAGGTTTGCTTAAACCCGAAGGAGGATGGACCAATCTCTTTATCCACCCCCCTTTCAATTTCTCTATAGCCAATACTTTAGTAACGAATTTCCATCTTCCTAAAACAAGCTTACTCATCATGGTCAGCGCCTTTGCCGGTTACGATCTCGCTATGGAAGCTTACCAGCATGCCATAAAGGAGAAATACAACTTTTTCAGCTATGGAGATGCCATGATCGTTATCTAATATAGCCTGCAAGGCTAAGCCGAAAACATATTTTCAAACAAAAAACCCTGTTGAAACCATCAGCAGGGTTTTCTTTATGGGCAAAACCTCTTTTTATTAAAAAAAAGATTAATTTTCCGAAAGATTATCATCCAATATTATACTACAAAAAAAGAATAATCATGAAAAATCACCTTTCGGCAATCATCCTGGGCATTACTGCAGTCCTTTGTTTTTTGCTTCTGGGTAATGCCTATAAATATAAATTTAAAACAACAGAATCCATCACCGTAACGGGACTTGCAGAAAGGGATTTTGTCAGTGATCAGATTGTCTGGAGTGGCAATTACAGCCGTAAAATGATGGACCTTAAGGCAGCCTATGCTATGCTTAAAGAGGACGAAAGCAAGATCAGAAACTACCTGCTGGGCAAGGGTATCGCTGCCGGGGAAATGGTCTTTTCTGCGGTATCCATTGACAAGGATTTCACCTATCGCTATGATGAGAACGGAAGACAAACCGGAAGTGAATTCACCGGCTATAATCTCCGTCAGAAAGTAACCGTAGAGTCCCGGGATATTCCCAAGGTGGAGCAGATATCACGCGAAGTGACGGAATTGATTGAAAGTGGCATTGAGTTCAATTCCTCTGCCCCTTCTTACTACTACACCAAATTATCTGAACTAAAAATAGATTTACTGGCCAAAGCCAGCGCCGATGCAAAGCTCCGGGCACAAACCATTGCCCAAAATTCCGGCAGCCATCTGGGCCGCACCCAAAAGGCGACAATGGGGGTATTCCAGATCACCGGGCAAAATATGGATGAGGATTATAGTTACGGCGGTGTTTTTAATACTTCTTCCAAAAACAAAACAGCCTCTATCACAGTAAAGATCGATTTCGCAGTAAAATAACCCCTATTTTCTTACCACTTAAATACCCGGGAGGCCACAA
>CAZFKK010000316.1:1839-3848 GCA_964519735.1 uncultured Taibaiella sp. | reverse complement strand
TGATCCAGGGTGGAGATCCCGAGTCTAAAAATGCCAAGGCAGGGGAACAATTGGGTAGCGGGGATGTCGGATATAGGGTACCTGCTGAATTTGTAGATGAATATTTTCATAAAAGAGGTGTGCTTGCTGCGGCCCGCGATGGTAACCCTGAGAAAGCTTCTTCGGGCTGCCAGTTTTATATAACCGTAGGAAAAAAATATACTGCTTCAGAATTGGAGGCTATAGCCCAGCGTACCGGTAAAAAATATACCGAAGCACAGAAGAAAATATATGAAACCATAGGAGGTACCCCCCACCTGGATGCGAATTATACCGTGTATGGGGAAGTAACCAAGGGGATGGACATAGTAGATAAAATAGTGCAGCAAGCACGCAACCAGGCTGACCGGCCGGATGTTGATCAGAAAATAGTAAAGCTGCGCGTTAAAAAGAAATTCCTCTTTTTATGGATATAACCGCAGGAATAGATGTTACTGCGCTGAAAACTTTCCTGGATCATAAAGTAACTTATTACAATCGTCCTGCATTTATCGAAAAGGATCCGGTTAATATTCCCCATCGGTTTCAGAAAAAGCAGGATATTGAAATCTCTGGTTTTTTTGCTGCGTTGATTGCCTGGGGCAACAGAACGGCAATTATTAACAGTTGCCAGCGTTTATTAGAAGTCATGGATTATGCTCCGTACGATTTTGTGCAAAATCATACGCCACCGGATCTCAAACCTCTGCTTTCCTTTGTACACCGTACATTTAATGCTACAGACCTGTTTTATTTATTATCTTTTTTGCAAGCGCATTATCAACGTTGCGACACCTTAGAAGATGCTTTTGCACGTTTTATCCACCCGAAATCCACAGGTTCTTCACAAGCGCTGATTGGGTTCCATGATTATGTTTTTTCTCTGCCAGATGCTCCGGCACGGACCCGTAAGCATATTGCTACCCCTATGCGTAAGTCGGCCTGTAAGCGCCTGAATATGTATTTGCGCTGGATGGTGCGGCAGGACAGGTTAGTGGATTTCGGGATCTGGAAAAGAATACAGCCGGCCCAGCTGATTTGTCCGCTTGATGTGCATGTGGGCCGGGTGGCCCGGAGATTAGGCCTGTTGCAGCGCCGGCAGGATGACTGGCAGGCTGCATTGGAGCTCACAGCCAGGCTGAAAGAACTGGATGCTCTTGATCCGGTACGATATGATTATGCACTTTTTGGGTTAGGCGTAGAGGAAAGAGTCGGGGCATTACCCAAAGGGTTTTAGTTTTTGCTGTTTAGCACCCGGGAGGACGTGCGCGCTAACCTCAAACGATAATTATTGACCCGTCCTGTAAAAATGCTGTCAAAGGCATCTTCGTTTATGCCCGTTTTTCTTCACCTTAAGGAACGGTATTTTTAAAAATACCATTTACACGGTATTGGCAAAATTATATAGGGAATCTATTTTTGTAATAGAATTTTTTGGTATTGGCGATAAGTCTTTAACCGGACAATAACCGATTGCCAAGCTAAAATAGATGGATGTCCATTTTCCCGATAAGGACGGAAAGCTAAAGGTACCTTTCAACCTGACGGATATAATAATAAGAATTAACCCAAGCTATACTTTCACAGTATCCATTAATGTCTAAATAAAAAATCATGAGAATTATTTTATCTTTTGTATTCATTGTTGTCGCTATTACCCATTGTATAGCACAAACGCTTGGGGATTTTAAGCCCAAAGATCAGTCCTACGGCCTTAATAAAGTCAAGAATGCTAAACGTATCTATATCGCTTCCTTTACCGTAAACTGCCAGATTTACAATGAGAAAGAAGATTTCAAACAAGGAGGACGCATGTTGGGCGGGGGATATAAAGGAGATGCGCATGCATCTTTATCAGTAGGTTTGGAAAATATTACTGAAGGAAGCGTACAGGCTGTTACCGACCGGTTGTTTCAGGATTTCACCTCAATGCTAAAAGAAAAGGGCCTTGAAATTGTATCTGCAGAGGAAGCCGGGAAAACGGAGACGTA
>CAZFKK010000316.1:0-1829 GCA_964519735.1 uncultured Taibaiella sp. | reverse complement strand
CACCCCTACAGGCTTTACCTATTTTGTTAAAAAAATATCTAAATCAGGTAAAGAAAAATCGGGAGGCTTTTTAAATAATCCTTCTACCATGTATGGGAAATTATCTGCACAGTTGAATGATGCGATCATTGCAGATGTAGACTTGTTTGTACTTTTTATAGAGGATAAAAATGCTTTGGACCTTGCAGGAGCTAACATAAAGGTCAAAACTTCATTAAGGCTTGCTGCCACGGAGTACATTACTATGAAGAGTGATGCTAAAATAAAGATGAAAGGCCAGAACAATACCATAGCGGCTATTAGCCAGGCCAATTTCTATCACGGAAAAGTACCTGTAGGCATTGGGGTAACAAGCAGCTATACCGGCAGCCTTAAAAACGCTTTGGATATAAAAGGCGTTATTGAAGATAAAAAAATTCAAAGCTTTGCGACAAACCAGAGAGATTATGTAGGCGTTTCTACCATTTACGGCACCTGGTACAACCCTGCCGACAGGTCTGCCAAAGCAACAACCGTAATTCCTGTTGATGAAAAAAAATATACTGATGGCGTGTATATGGCCGGCAAAAAATTTATTGACTTCCATACCGGTGAATTTTTAAAAAATATAAAGTGATAAGACACTATTCTTAGTACTGTATAAAACTACCTATACCTCACAGCGAGAACCGGTCATCCCCCCCATGTATAGGAAGACAAAGGGTGAATTTTAATTATATTAAAGACCATTTAGGGGCAAATAAGCTTGTAAAAGGGGAAAGAAATAAAAAAAAATTGATAATTTTATGGATAATCAATTTTTTTTTGCACTTTTATCTCCCAAAAAAAATCTGATTCAAGATATTCGGATATACTATTTAGATAAACAAGCTTAATACAAATTAATATGAAGTGTAGAATTACGTTTGCCGGTGTCGGTCTGATTGCTGCTATGATAGGCAATACCGGCAGCATTCAGGCTCAGGATGTTCACTTTACACAATTCGATGCTTCGCCACTTATCCTGAATCCTGCCAATACAGGGGCATTTAACGGAGAGTGGCGTGCTGCGGCTATATACCGTGATCAATGGCGCAGCGCCCTTGGAGGTTCTGCTTTTAAGACATTTGCCGCCTCCTTCGATATGCCTATAATCCGTGATATATCTATAGATGATTATCTTGCGGTAGGCGCTCAGTTATACAACGATCGTGCGGGTGATGGAAACCTTTCTAACCTGACGGCTTTAGCCTCAGTAGCTTATCATAAATTCCTGGGTACGGATGCCAAAAAAGTATTGACTGTAGGGTTTCAAGGTGGCTATTCTCAAAAAAACCTCGACCTGAGCAAACTCTATTTTGGTGATGAGTTTGATGAAGGGGTCTGGAACAGGGGTACGACGAACGAATTGCTCACTACGAATACCAGCAATTACATCATCAATGCAGGTATTTCTTATGCTCAGGCTATTTCAGAACGTGTTGGGTTTACACTGGGCGTAGGCGCTAATAATATTAATCAGCCATTGGAGTCCTTCAGCCGCCGCCAGATTACCAGTGAAGTAGGCTTGGGTATTCGTTATACCGGGCAGCTGGGAGCTATTATCGGGTTAAATGATCATTTTACATTGAAACCGGCTGTGTTAGTGCAATCTCAATCTACCGCTATGGAGTTGGTCGCAGGTAATGAATTTCACCTGAAATTGGGTGAGGATTATGAATTGCCTACATCTACTGCATTATTTGCCGGCGTATGGTACCGTCATATGGATGCTATTATGGTAACCGCGGGTATAGAATTTAAGTCTTTCCGCTTAGGAGTAGGTTATGATTATAATATTTCTGAGCTGA
>CAZFKK010000315.1:0-3849 GCA_964519735.1 uncultured Taibaiella sp. | reverse complement strand
TTTGGAGGGCATCCTGTAAGCTGTGCCGCCGGCAAGGCGGCCATGCAGGTATTGCTCGGGGAAGCGTTAATGGATGCGGTCCCGGCAAAAGAAGCCTTGTTCCTTTCTTTGCTGCAGCATCCTGCGATCAAAGCTTTACGCAGCAAAGGCTTAATGATGGCTATAGAGCTGGACAATTTTGAACAGGTGCAAAAGGTGATTCACTACTGCCTGCAAGCCGGAACGGCAACTGCCCCGGGCCAGGGCGTCTTTACTGACTGGTTCCTTTTTGCCCCTCACTGCATCCGTATCGTTCCTCCCCTGACCATCAGTGTCGAGGAGATCCGGGAAGCCTGCGCCATACTGGTTGCCGCCCTCGATCACAGCATAAACCCTACGGATCCGGCCCAATAACAGGCCGTTAGTAAATCTTTATAGACCCGGCGCTAAACCCGGGAAATACGATGAAGTCTAAGATATATTAGAAACAATCTGTTTTTATCTTAAAACTTACGATCATGAAACGCTTCAGCTCCCGGACCAGTCCTTTTTTACCTGCTTTGATGATAGCCCTTCTCCTGTTATTGGGTGTCTCTGCCCCTAAAGCCCAGGCTCAATATGGCGCCAATATAGGCTACCAGGACTTTTATGACGACATGGCGCCTCACGGCCAATGGCTAAATGACCCGCAATACGGCTATGTTTGGTCGCCCCGTGTCGGCAGGGACTTCCGTCCTTATTATACCAATGGATATTGGGCCATGACAGAGTATGGCAATATGTGGGTATCCGGGTACGATTGGGGCTGGGCTCCTTTCCATTACGGCCGCTGGAGCTACAGCGATTATTATGGCTGGATATGGATACCCGGTAACGAATGGGGGCCTGCCTGGGTAACCTGGAGGCAGGGCGGCGGCTATTATGGCTGGGCGCCTATGGGTCCCGGCATCAGTATTAATATTTCCTTCGGGTCCGGCTATTACGCCCCCGACCCCTGGTGGACCTTTATCCCATGCGGCAATATTTATTCCCGCTCGATCCACCGGTATTACGCTCCCCGCCGTACCCAGACCATCATCCGGAATACCACGATTATTAACAATACTTATGTCGATAACCGCAGCCGGAATACCTATGTCACCGGGCCCCGCCGTGCAGAGGTGGAACGGGTGACGGGCCGGAAAGTAACTTCTTATACGGTAGCTGCCCGTAACCAGGCCGGAAGAACACGGGCGGAAGGAAGCCGGATCAATGTGTACCGCCCTCCGGTAGCAGACAATAACCGGGCACAACGCGCTGCCCCCAAGAAGGCTACCGCACTGGACCGTTCTGTGGTCACCAGCCCTGCCCGGGATGCCCGGACCGGTAGCAGCACCGGCAATGAGGCGGTAAGATCCCGGACCGGGGTCCAGGCCAGCCCTGCCCCGGCCCGGGAAAACAATGTCCGCGCTGTGCCGCAAAGAACACCTGCGGTAAGACAAGCGGATCCGCAACCGGGTAACAACATCCGTCAGCAGCCGCAGCAACCCGTCAGGCAGCAGCCTGCACCCCAGCAACCCAGGGCTGTGCCTCAGCAGCAGCGGGTAACGCCGGCGCCTTCTGCCCCAAGGCAGGCAGCCCCGGCGCCCAGGCAGCAGCCAACCGTAAGTCCGCGTCCTGTAGAGCGGGCACAACCGGCGCCCCGGACCGTTGCCCCCAGGGTACAGCAGCAACCCCAAAGCAGGCCACAGCCGCAACAGCGGGAAGCCCCGGTCAGGGTAGAAAGAAGCCAGCCGGCTCCAAACCAGGAGCGAAATGCAGACCGCAGTGTAAGAGGCAGGTAAACATATATTGTTTGGCATATTAATAAAGGAAAGGTTTCCGGAGAAAGGAAGCCTTTTCCGGTGCCTGAAAAAAAAATAAAGAAAATATAGGAAATGGCTTTGCTTTTCAAAAAGAATATTCTATCATTGTAACTCCTTTTGATGATACCTATTTATCACAACCAGGATTTTTCTTACATTGAAAGTATTTTACAGTAAAACACACTGTTTTTTTATTATGAAAAGAACACTATTAGGCTTGGGCATTTTATGTGTCGGATCGGCGACGATTTTTTCTGCCTGTTCGTCAAAAACCAAGGGTGTTTCGGATAAGACCGGATGGAATTATAACGACTCGCGTCTCGGAGGGTTTGATGTACCCAACTATCAGGGGCAACAAACCGGCCCCGGATTGGTGCCCATTGAAGGAGGACGCTTTACTATGGGTCAGACGGAAGAAGATATTACCTATTCACGCAATAATATTCCACGTACCGTTACCGTATCTTCATTCTATATGGATGAAACAGAGGTAGCCAACGTACATTACCGCGAATATACTCACTGGCTGCAACGCTCCTATGGCGCGGATTATCCTGAGCTGATCGTCCGGGCACTGCCGGATACCAACGCATGGCGCAGGGCCTTATCTTACAATGAACCCCTGGTCAACTACTATTTCCGTCATGCCGCTTATAACTTTTACCCTGTTGTAGGAGTGAACTGGTTCCAGGCTAACGAATATTGCAAATGGCGTACCGACCGCGTCAATGAAATGATCCTGATCAAAAGCGGTGTCTTAAAGAAAAATGTAAACCAGGTCAACGAAGATGTCTTTAATTCTGAAACCTTCGCTGCAGGCCAGTACTTAGGAACTCCCGGCAGAAATCAAAAACGTGACCTGGATCCTAACGGAGCCGGCAAACGTAATCAAAATTACTCTGACGGCAACCTGTTGCCCGACTATCGCCTGCCTACAGAAGCAGAATGGGAATATGCGGCATTAGCTTATAACGAAGCGAACCCCGAGCCCCGCACCAAACGTCGTCGTGGCGAAGAAGCCCTTACCGATAGAAAAGTGTATCCATGGGGTGATGTAAGAAGTACAAGGGCCCAGGGACGCGGCAGCTCCCGTGGAGAATATATGGCCAACTACAAACGTAGCCGTGGTGACAATATGGGTACTGTAGGCGGATTGAATGATAACGCAGACATTCCTGCTCCTGTATATTCTTACATGCCTAACGCCTTTGGCCTGTACAATATGGCCGGTAACGTCAGCGAGTGGGTACTGGACGTATATCGTCCCACTTCCCACCAGGATGTGGAAGACTTCCGTCCTTTCCGGGGTAACGTTTATACCAGGAATGTCTATGAAGAAGACTTTACCCTTTCTGAAAAAGACAGCCTGGGTATGCTGACCAAGGCTTATATCGACTCTAATAACCTGGCCGGACGTTATGATAAGGACTATGTAGGCGCTGATGTACGTAACTACGCCGATGGAGATACCACTACAGGCTTTGAATACGACTATGGTAAAACTACCCTGATCAACGATGACAGCCGTGTTTATAAAGGAGGATCCTGGAACGACCGCTCTTACTGGTTATCTCCCGGCACCCGCCGTTTTATGCAGGCCAGCCATAGCAGCAGCACCGTTGGTTTCCGTTGTGTCATGGATCGCCTGGGCAGCCCCGGATTCAACCGCGACCCCGGAGGCAACCATTTCAGCAGCCGTAAACGTAATAAAGGTTAAACAAATATTTTTTCTAAAAATCCCCTTTTATCTACGGATGAAAGGGGATTTTTATTATGAGCAGCCACGACGCCAAAATTTCTATACCCTCAATATGAAATATTTCTTTTACCTGTTTATCCTGATCTACTCCACGACCCTATCAGCACAACTCATGGGCACTCCGGATAAGCACTCCCCTTGGGTCATGCATCCCGAGCTCTTGAAAAGCTACCTGGAGCAAACAAAATTTGACCTGGATACAGCAGCTCAGGCTATTGTTCTCAGCGAGACAGGTTTCGCCAGCATTTCCAAAGGAGTAATGGAATT
>CAZFKK010000314.1:2823-3869 GCA_964519735.1 uncultured Taibaiella sp. | reverse complement strand
TTTAGCCCGGATTTTTTTTGGGAATCCGGATGGGCATGCACACAACAAAGCGGCCGTTCTCGTACAGAACAGCCGCTTTAATAATCTCACCTGCGTAACAGGGAAACAAACTATACTTTAAACAACCAGTCATGTACATCTGCAACACGACCATAACGGATATCATCCAGTTGTTCTTTGATTTTAGGCGCGATAGTCCAGGTACTTACCTCTGGTAACTTCAGGGTTTCCTCTTTATAAGTAAGGTCTGCAATGAAAGACATTGAAGCAGCGGTACCGGTACCAAAGGCTTCCTGCAGGCGGCCTTCCTTCTGCGCCGTAATCAGCTCATCTATACTGATAGGGCGCTCCTCTACCGGGATGCCATTTTCCTTCAATAAAGTAATCACGCTATCCCTGGTGACACCGGCCAAAATAGTACCGCTGGCCAGGTCAGGCGTCAATGCTATCCCGTCTACAATGAAAAACACATTCATTGTACCGATTTCCTGTACATATTTATTTTCAACAGCATCTGTCCAGAGATTCTGGTCATAGCCCATTTTTCTTACTTCTGTGGCAGGCAACATGGAAGCGCCATAATTACCGGCTGCTTTTGTAAACCCGATCCCTCCTTTGGCAGCACGCACATATTGGCTCTGTACATAAATCCGTACAGGTTTATTATAGTAAGCCCCGGCAGGACTTGTAATAATAGCAAAACGGTAGGTTTCTGAAGCGCGGACACCGATGAATTCGTCCATAGCGAGCATGAACGGCCGTATGTATAAAGAAGTCTCCGATTCCTCCGGTACCCATGCCGCATCCAAGGCGATCAGTTGGCGTAAGCCATCCATAAAGATCTCTTCCGGAATTTCGGGCATTCCCATCCGGTGTGCGGAAACATTAAACCGTTTCCAATTATCGATAGGACGAAAGATAGCAACAGAGCCATCAGGCTGGCGATAAGCTTTTATGCCCTCAAAAATAGCCTGGCCATAGTGCATAAATGAAGTAGCAGGACTCATGCTGAAATGCTCAAACGGAACGATTTCAGGGTCTTGCCA
>CAZFKK010000314.1:738-2813 GCA_964519735.1 uncultured Taibaiella sp. | reverse complement strand
TATTCTTTTCCGAATACCAATTGATCCTTCTCTAAAGGATGAATCCTGCTTTTTTCCGTTGGACGGACATTTATCTTAATCATACTAGAAACATTCATAAGCATTAAATGAGTTTAATGTGGATAATAAATGACTAATTCTTCCTTTCCAAAATTCCTCTTTACCTATCTTTGTACAGCAAAGGAACGATTTTTTTTTGTGCTTTAACGTTTTACAACGCTTTTTACCCTTCAATGAACATGGATTCCAAATTGAATTTTTTTTCTTTAAACCTATTATTCTCTAATAATAAGATAATTAATAAAGATATATTTGATCAAAAAAATACAATATTGTTCCCTGAAAATATCCATACCCTGTTGGTGGTTTCCACGCCAACACTTTCCGAAGAAGAGCAAAACCAGATAGAAAAAATAATGGCCGCCTGCAAGCGATCACCGGAAGAATATACAATTATATACCCGGAAAGTTCATGGCTGAACTACCGTAATCAGGCGTCGGTACAAGAGGTAATTTTATTCGGAGTATCAGAAATCAAGTTAGGTATAGCAGTCTTTTTTCCTGAAAATCAATCCTGTGCATTTGATGGAAAAATATGGATCAAAACAAGATCGATAGCGGAGCTTATGACGGACCAGCAAGCTAAGAATACACTCTGGCAACAAGCATTAAAACCGCACTTTATTCAAAACCCGGTCTAACCCACCTTTTAC
This sequence comes from uncultured Taibaiella sp., assembly GCA_964519735.1. Lineage (GTDB taxonomy): Bacteria > Bacteroidota > Bacteroidia > Chitinophagales > Chitinophagaceae > Taibaiella. The sequence goes on along the minus strand of CAZFKK010000314.1, from coordinate 2,100 downwards.
CGAACATGATCAACCAACTCCTGTTTGCTTCAAATAATAAAGGCAAAATATCTGAAATCAATAGTTTAGTTAGCAAACCTATACAAATCATAACCCTGGCAGAGGCAGGTATCACAGAAGAGCTCCCCGAGCCTTACTTTACCTTCAAAGAAAATGCCTGGTCCAAAGCGCAATATGCCTTCCACAAAGCCGGGATCCCTTGTTTCGCAGAAGATAGCGGTCTGGTAGTGCCGGCGCTTCAGGGTGCCCCCGGAGTGTTCAGCGCCCGCTATGCAGGGCCTTCGGCGAATGACGAGGCTAATAATACCAAATTAATAAATGAGTTAAAAGAAATAACCGACAGATCAGCCTATTACCAAGCTGTCATTTGCTTCATTAACTCTGAAGGCACCTATTACTTTGAAGGGCGATGCCCCGGCACTATTGCGCTGAACCCGGCAGGCACCGGTGGATTCGGGTATGATCCTTTGTTTATACCTGAAGGCAGCCAACGGACCTTTGCGGAATTCAGCCCGGAAGAAAAAAATAAGATCAGCCATAGGGCAAAGGCCCTGCAACAACTTACCGGGTTCTTAAACCATCATTTGCACCACGATGTACGATAACTTACTTCCTCCGGTCCTTACCCTAAGAGCTCTGTTATGGAACTACATCTTTCCTGCGGTGCTTTTCGTGGTCCTGGCTACTGCTATCTACCCTTTTTATCAATACCGGATTGTCTCGGACGACATCAGTTACCTGGCTATTGCACAGCGGTACCTGAACGGCGACTATAGCCAGGCTATCAATGCTTACTGGAGCCCACTTAATGTATGGCTGCTGGTATTGTTGGTCAAAGTAACCGGCTGGTCGCTACTGCCCGCCGCCTATATCTTAAACAGTGTCGCCTTCCTTGGCTTGCTGGGAATCAGTACCCGGTTATGCCGGTTATTTATCCGGGATACCTTTGAAATAACAGCGCTGGGGATTTGCCTGGCCCTGTTCTGGGCGGCTAATATCCCGGTGACTCATTTTGCCGATGCGTTGAACAGCGCCCTCCTGCTGGGTTGCCTGGCCTTATTTTTGCGTAAAGACTTTACCCGGCGTCCCGGGCTCTGGTTCCTTTATGGCCTGCTTTGCGCTATTGCTTATTTGAGTAAAGCCTATTCTTTTTATATACTTCCGTTAAGTACAGCTATCATACTAATAATCAGGTTAAAACAGGAACAACAACGCTTCAGAGAATGGGCGGTTATTATGGCCGTAATTGTGATCACCATGATCCTCTGCTCCGGTCCCTGGTTATTCCTGATTTATCAAAAATATGGTATCTGGACAGCTTCTACAGCCGGGGCTGTGAATACCAACTGGTCGCTCAAAGGG
>CAZFKK010000314.1:0-728 GCA_964519735.1 uncultured Taibaiella sp. | reverse complement strand
GTATATTTATTTCGCCAGCCCTTACAACATCCTGGTTCCCCCGGCTCATGCAGACTCCCTGTCCTGCTGGGAGGATATGTGGATCAACAGGGGGGAAATGCTATCCTGGTTGCAAAGTCCCGCATTACTGTACAAACAGCTATTAAGAGTTGCCGCCAATATCGTACAATGGGTAAAAGTCATCAATGAATTTTCTCCCTTTTACCTGCCGTTATGGGCTTTAAGCATTGCCTACCTGCTGCGTCACCGCAAAATGGAAAGTCACTCCCCTCTTCAACTGATCATTGTCTCCTTCCTGGTCTTTCCGGTAGGTTATTTCCTGCTTTCTTTCGGCACCCGCTATCTTTGGTACACGGTACCCTTAGTCATGATCACGGGATTGGTATTTTTCCGGCAATGGTTATATCCTCTTTTAACACCACGGTACTACCGCCTGTTCCTGATGGTATACTTTATTTCCTGGCTGCCGGGAGCCGTAGGGGAAATGAAAGTGATGTTCCATGAAGGGAAAAGTGATTTTGAAAGAGCCCGGCAATTACAGCAAATGGGTATTACCGGCTCATTCGTAGCCAATACCTATAATAACTACCAAAGCCATTTCCGTCTTTCCTATTTCAGCGGCAATCCTTTTTATATCCATTTCGGAAACAAATGGCCCACGCAAACTTTAGTACAAGAAGCCCTGCAGCAAAAGGTCCGCTATTTCTTTTACTTCTATGAAGGCGCCG
>CAZFKK010000313.1:0-3876 GCA_964519735.1 uncultured Taibaiella sp. | reverse complement strand
GTTAAAGATGCTGATACTATTATCACCGGTTCTTTCCTCAACATGAGCGCAGTAGGCCAATACCTGATCCGGCAAAATAAAAAGGTACTGCTGGCCTGCTCTGCCTGGAAAGACCGGGTAAATATGGAAGATACTTTATTTGCGGGAGCTATTGTAACCATGGTCAAAGAGTACTTTACCATTCCTTGTGACAGCGCCACCTTATCTGCAACCCTATATAAGGAAGCTATAACAAAACCTACCCTGTTAGACTTTCTGAGGGATAGCTCCCATTATCGCCGGCTATCCGGGTTCGGACTGGTAAAAGATATGGAATACTGTACCACTCCGGACCTGCATCCCGTTGTACCTGTATATAATGGCCGGGAGCTCATCCTGGAATCCGATAGCTGTTCTGTGGAATACTTAATTCATTGACCTTATAAAATCAATTCATGAGAATCCTGTCCTATAACGTAAATGGTCTGCGTAGCGCTATCAACAAAGGATTTGTAGCATGGCTGGCCACCAATCCTGCAGATATCATCTGCCTCCAGGAAATCAAAGCCCATAAAGATAATGTGGACTATGCCAGTATAGAGGCATTAGGTTATGAAACCTATTGGTATCCGGCTGAAAAAAAAGGGTATAGCGGTGTGGCTGTATTTACCCGGATCAAACCCGATCTTGTGCAATATGGTAATGGTATCATGCAAAGTGATGCCGAAGGCAGGGTGATCCGCCTCGATTTCGGGACAATCACCTTAGTGAATGCTTATTTTCCGAGTGGTTCCAGCGGAGACCTCCGTCAAACTTATAAATACCAATGGCTGGATGAATTTTACGATTACATAGATGCCTTGAAACAACTGCGCCCTCAACTTATCATTACCGGCGATTATAATATATGTCACAAGGCTATAGACATCCATAACCCGGTCAGCAATAAAGACAGCAGCGGTTTTCTGCCCGAAGAGCGAGCCTGGATGGACAAATGGTTCGATAGTGGCTTTGTAGACACTTTTCGCTACTTCAACCCTCATCCGCAACAATACAGCTGGTGGAGCTTCCGCGCCAATGCCAGAGCCAACAATAAAGGATGGCGCATTGATTACATCAGCGTCAGCAAAAACCTGGAAGAAAAGCTAAAGGATGCGGCCATCTACCCTGATGTCATACATTCGGACCATTGTCCCGTATATGTGGAATTAGTTTTATAATCCTACCCGGCCCCTTTAAAACGAGAAAAGCAGCAGGCCTCTGCAGGAAAAATACCTGTAAAAAACCTGTTGCTTTTCATTTTCTGTAACTTATTTTTTCTTGATCAACTTCTCTACTTTTATTACCCTACCTTCTGGCGTAGCTATATGTAAGAGATACATACCCTCTGCCAGCGACCCGATTGCCATAGGTCTATTGCCCTGTTCTTGCTTTATAAGCTTTCCTTCTATAGTTGTAATACTCACCGATGTGTTAAATGGTGCAGCAACATAAATCATATCTGTTGCAGGATTAGGATAAATCTTTACTTGCGCTGCTGCATTATTTACAGCTCCGATACCTACGGGCACATTAGTTACTGCATAAATAGCAGAGGTATCGATACATCCGTATTGATCTGTAACCACCACCCGATAATTTCCATTTTCTGATACCGTATAGGTACTGTCTGTTGCACCTGGAATCTGTTGGTCATTGAAAAGCCATTGATAAGTATCAAAAACCTCCGTGGTACCTAAAGTAAACTCATCAACTGTAATAAAAGCTTCCGGAAGTTCAATAGATAGGCTTAAGGTTACTGTGCTGTCACAACCTGCGTTATTAGTCAGCATGACCGTATAAGAACCAGGCTCCGTGTAGGTTTGTCCATTGAGATCGTAGCCCTGGCATCCTGTTACGATTTCCAGATGGGAGGAAGAGGTATCTATACACACTAACTTATGAATATAAATATCAGACCCTCCGTAAGACAAGATATCAAAATTTCCAGGCCCAGGGTCAAAATCAGTGCTATTGCTGAAATGACCTGTTGTGTACACATTGCCGGAACCATCGACCTCTATACCTATACCCCATTTAGTATTACTGCTCCCGGTCAACTGCTTTGCCCAAACGAAATTACCGGATGTGTTGAGTTTAGAAACATAAATATCCATAGCTCCAGCTGGCGCAGTCAATTCGTAAGTTTCAGAACCGGGATCGAAATCAGCAGTGCCATGGAAAAATCCTGTAGAATAAACATTTCCCTTATGATCAACATCAATGTCATATCCCCTGTCACCGCCTATGCCCGGGCTGCCTCCCATCTGCCTGGCCCACACAAAACTACCGGAAGAATCCAATTTAGAAACATAAATATCAGTGCCGCCGGCAGATGTCATATCAAAATTAGCCGTTCCGGGATCAAAATCTGTAGTAGCATTAAACATACCTGTTGTGTATACATTAGCAGCATCATCTAAAGCAATTCCATTGGCCATAACCGGGTTGGCACCGCTGATCTGTTTCGCCCACACGAAATCTCCATCTGTAGACAATTTAGAAATAAATGCATCATACGTATTCCCTCCTGAAATAAGATTAACCACGTTCGTACCGGGGTCAAAGTCGGCGGTACGCATAAAATAACCGGTGGTGTACACATTTCCCCAGGCGTCAACGGCAATATCTTCTCCTCTATCCAACCGGTTGCCGCCAAACCCTTTGGCCCAGACATAGGCCCCCGAGGCATTGAGTTTGGAAACAAATATATCGGAACTGCCTGCATTCGTTAAATTGGCTGTGGCCGGCCCAGGGTCAAAATCGGCCGTTCCAAAAAATATACCTACAGTATATACATTACCAGCAGCGTCTAAAGCAATACCCGTACCCTCGTCTCCGGAAGTCGTACCACCCATACCGGATGCCCACACTGTTGCACCGTCTTTATCCAGCTTCAGCACAAAAACATTAGTAGATCGTGGTGATACCAATGTTAATGGAGTACCCCCTTCATTAAAATCAACAGTATCGGAAAAGGCACCGGTGATATAAATATTCCCTGCCGTATCTAACACAATGCCGGACCCGGCATCATTTCCGGAACCGCCAAAACGTTTCACCCATACGGTAGCACCGGTAGGATCTTGTTTGCTTACAAAAATATCAGTGCCGCCAGAAGCAATCAACTTACTTCCTGTATTAAAATCTGCTGTATCAGCAAAGGTTCCGGTAGTATATACATTCCGTTCTTTATCCACAAAGACGGATCTGCCTTCATCATATTTACTCCCTCCATATTGCTTAGCCCATTCCAGATTTACCCCCTGCGCTACGGCTGTGAAACCCACTGCTACTGTCCATGTTGCCAACGCAACCTTCTTCAAATTAAATTTCATAAATATATTTTTATTATGGCTAGAAAATAAATTAATACTTAGTGCCTTATAAAAGCACCTATGACATTTTCAAAGCTACAAACCTTAGGGGAATATCGAACTGTTAAAAATACCTATTTTCACAAACTAGTATTTATACCTATAGCGTTTCTAAATAGATAAATAATAGTCATTTCAATCAAAAATCCAATGCCCACTTAACAGTAGCAGGGGGTATTCTCTGGTTTTATTAAATTATAGAATTACTGCAAATCTTTCCGAAAGCATGCCTAAATAATGTATATTTCCACCTTAAAAATGATGGTTCGCGCTGATGAAAATCATATTATCCTTAATTATTTTACTTTATTATGGTGTTCTGGCGCCGTCCTCTTCGGTGGCCCAGCCAACGCCGGAAAGGGCTAAGATTACCCATCTGCCTTTTGGGGATACGTCCGCTATCCATCAGCAAATCAGGATAGCCGAAACCTTATTAAACACTTATCCCGACAGTGCTTTGTTATTACTTAGCCGAACACTT
>CAZFKK010000312.1:0-3880 GCA_964519735.1 uncultured Taibaiella sp. | reverse complement strand
GCACGGTGGTGTGAGAGGACAGGTAGCGAAATAATCGCTACCTTCCTACTCGATCATGAAAATATTATCTACCGGGAAGTTTACCCGCTCTGTATCCTTTAAGTGCAAAATAAAGGATGAACAAATAACAGGGAATCATTATAGCATAAGCTGTCTGGTGGGAAGGGATAGCCGGCATGATCTCCCTGGCGTTAATCCATGTTGAAAAAGCCCCGTAGCAGGGTGGCAGGATCGCTCCGCCTACAATACCCATGATCAGCAAGGCGCCACCGATTTTGGTAAATCGCCCGACCCCGTCGAGGGCCAGTGGCCAGATGGCAGGCCACATGACCGAATTGGAAAACCCCAATAAAGCAAAACAGGTTACTGCAACGTGCCCCTCGGTAAACAGAGACAGCAATACCAGGGTAAGGCTAAGGGCCGTGGCTAAGATAAGGGCTTTACGTTGTGAAATATATCGGGGAATGGCAAAGATACTCAGCAAATAACCTACTAATAATCCATAGCCTGTATAAGAAGCGAAATTCCGGGCTACAGTGGTGGGGTAGCCCAAGGCCTCTCCAAAGCCGGTAAAGGTATCATAACTGATTACTTCTACGCCTACATAAAAGAATAAGGCCACTGCACCCAGGATAAGGTGCGGGAACTGGAAGACCCCTTTCTTATCTTTAATCAGGACGTCGGCTTCCACATTTTCCTCTTCTTCATGAATCTCGGGCATTTGAATAAAGAACAAGGCAAGCGCCAGCACCGTCAATACCACGGCGATAATCGTATAAGGGCCAATTACTTTAGCGGCTAAAACATCTAATGCCGCAGCCTTTTCAACAGGATTCAAGATCAGTAACTGCTCTTTTAAAGCGTCGACATTATCCAAGGTAATGCTTCCCAGTACAAACACAGCCAGGATACCGGCAATCTTATTGCATATTCCCATAATACTGATCCGTTTAGCGGCACTCACTATAGGTCCGAGGACGGTTACGTAGGGATTGGCTGCAGTTTGCAGCAAGGCCAACCCGGTGCCGATGATGAATAAGCCGGTAAGGAACAAGTTGTAATTTCTGCTTTGTGCAGCGGGAATAAATAAAAGCGCACCCACAGCCATAATCAGCAAACCCAAAGACATTCCTTTTTTAAACCCGGTTCGCTTCAAGACCAGGGAAGAGGGTACGGCCATGACAAAATAGGCGGCAAAGAATGCGGTAGCGACCAGGTAGGATTGGGTATCCGTTAGCTGGCAGGCGATTTTTAGATAGGGAATCAACTGGCTGTTGGACCAGGTGATGAATCCGAAAATAAAAAAAAGACAGCCGATAAGAAAAAGGCCAAAACTATAATGCTTATTCTTTGTATTATTGTATTCCATTGATAAAAATAGATTGAGGAGATAAACTTAAAGCCTTTTTTCAATATAGTAGCATGCAGCCCAAAAATTTTTCAATAGGTATAGATATAGGAGGCACCAATACGGCTTTTGGAATAGTGGACCGGAGGGGGAATATCCTTTTCCAGGAAATACTTTCTACCCGGGACTATGACAATGCCCGGTTGCTCCTCGTAGCGATAAGACAGCGTATGGAGATCGCTATAGACAAATATGGTCCATCCAATATCAGCGGGATCGGAATCGGTGCCCCTACGGCAAACTATTATACCGGAACCATAGCCATTTCCGTCAACTTAAATTGGGGAGACAATGTGCCGCTCCGCCGGTTGGCAGAAGAGGTGTTTGACCTGCCGGCAACAGTTACCAATGATGCCAATGCTACGGCGATCGGGGAAATGACCTATGGTACAGCCAAAGGCATGAAAGATTTCATTATCGTCACTTTAGGTACCGGTGTAGGCAGCGGCATCGTAGCCAACGGTCAGTTGATCTATGGCCATGATGGATTTGCAGGAGAGCTGGGGCACATGATCGCCGTAAGGGAAGGGCGCCTCTGCGCCTGTGGAAGAAAAGGCTGCCTGGAAAGATATGCTTCAGCTACAGGCATCGTCCTTTCCGCCTATGAGCTATTGGAAGGCAGAAGTCATTTAAACCCGCATGAATCTGCCACACATCCGGACTGGTTGGAACCGATCTATAAAAGAGAAGGAAAAATCACCTCCCGTATTATTCATCAGGCTGCATTGGCCGGCGATCCGCTTGCTCTGGAGTTGTTTGACTATACAGGCAGGATATTGGGACAATGCCTTGCTGATGCAGTGGTGATTACCAGTCCCCAGGCCATTATCCTTTTTGGAGGGCTGGCCAAATCGGGGGACTTCATTCTTCAGCCTACCCAAAAACACATGGAAGCGAATCTGCTTTCTTTGTATAAAAATAAGATAGCCATTATTCCTTCCGGCTTGATAGAAAGGGATGCAGCTATACTGGGAGCGTCTGCTTTGGGCTGGCAAGGATGACCAGATGCAGGAACATGTTCCGGATAGCTATAGCATAGGAATGTTTAATTTTAGGCGGGAAAGAGGAGGTACCTGCAAAATAGGTAAGAAGCTACGGCGACAAAGGGGTTATAAGGTTAATGTAGCATCCTGCTGGGCACGGTCTCCCGGGGCGGCGGAGTTGGTTTTATCTGCCATATCCTGCTTGATCTTATTCCTGTGCATCAGGCCCCAGTCACTTAAAGATTGTAAGACCTGCTCCAGGGTTTGGCTGTATGCTGTCAATTCGTAGTCTATAATAACAGAAGATTCTATTTGTATATTACGCCTGACAAATCCATTCATTTCCAGTTCTTTTAATTCATTAGAAAGCACTCTCGCTGAAATTCCTGTTACCGCGCGTTGCAGATCATTGAATCTCTTAGCGCCGTCCGACAATGCGATAATGATGCGTAATTTCCATTTACCTCCGATAGCATAAAGCGCGTCTCCTACGGCATTGATCCTGGCCGTACATTGCTCTTGAGTTGGAGGTTTACCATTGAACATATTAAAGTTTGCTTATTGTTGCCTGATTATTCCCGGTAATCACTAAATCCGAAAACGACGTAAGAAGCAAAGATAATCAATTTTGGCCTTTCTAGTTTCTCCCGCCGTATCGGCAGCAGTAGCCCGGGCATAGGGATGGATTTCAAGTGTATGAATAAGGATACTCATAAAAACAAAAAAAAGGAACAAAATAGAAGCTATTTACATAGGATGGCTTAATGCTCTCTTAGCAATAAATAATTGGCCAAGTCACGCAGCGGTTGGCGCCTTTCATCGGCGATGGAAATAGCGGCAAGGGTTTTATGAGCAGATTCATCAAATTGGTTGACAATATCATTGCAATATTTATCGGATCCTATTTTCAGGTAAATGCCTTGCATTTCGCTCACTTTGGCTTCTTCATTACTCAACAATAAACGGTCAATAACAGCACGGTCCATGTCATCAGCAAAACTCTGGCTATGAATCAATAAGGCAGTTTTTTTATTAGAACGTATATCCCCTCCGGCTCTTTTCCCTGTTTTGGATTCTATTCCGAACGCATCCAGGTAATCATCCTGTAATTGAAATGCCATGCCTATGTTTATTCCAAATTGGTACAAGCGCTGTGCATCTTCCGGGGAAGCTCCACCGATCAAAGCGCCTATCTGTAAACTACAGGCTAATAGTACTGCAGTTTTCAACTGTATCATATATAGATACTCGTCGAGAGTCACTTTCGCCATTTTTTCAAAATCCATGTCTCGTTGCTGCCCTTCACAAACCTCTATGGCGGTCCGGTTAAAGATTTTAAGAATTTCAGAGAGCAGGGGTGACTGGATTTTGGACAGCGATTGGTAGGCATAAATGCCCAAAACATCTCCCGAGAGGATACCGGCAGTAAGGCCGTACTTTATATGCACCGTAGGTTTACCTCTTCGCATATCGGCCTTATCCATCAGGT
>CAZFKK010000311.1:0-3895 GCA_964519735.1 uncultured Taibaiella sp. | reverse complement strand
CAGGCAATAAGCATATGTTCCGGGTAGCGTGTACGTACCGCCTGAAGCGTTGCTTTCAGCTTGGACGGAGCATGGGCGAAATCACGATAGGCTATGAAATCTTCCCGCTCCGCCAGTTTTTCCAGGCGGCGGGCAGCCCCGCTGAAGGTAGTCATTGACCTGTAAAAGTCATGGTCTTCTATACCTAATGCGTGACATACGTTCCTTGCCGCCTCCATATTCTGCAGGTTATGCGCCCCGAATATCTGCAGGTTGATATTGCCTTCTGCTGTGGGTAATACTACAGCATCATCTTGTATGGTAAAAACAGGAGTGCCATAAGGGATATGTTTTAAATGAATAGCGGCCTTTTCGCAGAGTGCCCCGACGGCTTTATCTTCTGCGTTATAAATAAGGGTAGCCCCTGCTTCCATGCCGCCCAGGTAAATAGCAAACTGTTCTTTGTATATTTCCTCTGTAGGAAATACATTAACATGGTCCCAGGCTATGCCGGTCAGGACAGAAATATGAGGATGGTAAAAATGGATCTTAGGTCTTTTTTCCAGTGCTGAAGCCGGGTATTCGTCTCCTTCAAGAATAATAACCGGGGCATCGGTAATCTTTACAGCCTGTTCAAATCCATCCACCCGGGCGCCCACGAGGTAATCGAAATCAAGACCACAGTTCCGCAGCACATGCATGATCATGGAGGTAGTTGTGGTTTTGCCATGGCTACCTGCCACTACGATCCTTTTTTTATGCTGCGCTTCCTTATATATGTATTCGGGAAAGGAGTACACAGGGATACCCAATTCCCGGGCACGGATCAACTCGGGGTTATCTGCTTTGGCATGCATGCCTAAGAGTACGGCGTCCGGTTGCGCCTCTATTTTTTCAGGATACCAGCCATTTTGAGCAGGCAAAAGGCCTTCTTTCCGGAGGTTGCTCCATGCGGGATCTGTAATTTCGTCATCGCTGCCGGTTATCGTATTTCCTTTTTTATGTAGTGCAATGGCCAGCTGATGCATGATAGCGCCACCAATAGCTATAAAATGTAGGTGCATTATGGAAAAATGTATTAAATTTGTGGCAAAAATAATAACCGTTTTTTTAAAAGGTATTGTTTATTTATTATTGCAGGACAATAGTAAGCTTAATTTTATTATTTTTCAATCAGATTGTTAATTTTATAGGATCAATGAAAAAAATGAACAAGTTATGGAGCATCGTTATTTTTGGTGCAATGCTCTGTTTAATCATGCAATCTTGTGCATCGTCCCGTAATAAGTATGGATGTCCCGAGCGGATCGGGTCCGAATCCGTATTGTTGCCCTGAACTTCCCCCTCTATTTATCCTGCCGTTCTTTGCTTTTGCCGGGGAACGGTGTTTTTTTGTTTCTCTACGGTCTGGAAGCATATACCAGGGACGCAGCCGGTTAAATGCCGGCTGCGTCCCTGGTGTTAAGACCTTATATCCCCCAAAAAGCGTGAGGGAATCCTTATTCAAACAGTTATCTTTGCGCTCATTATAAAAAAATAACTTTTACATGAAGCGTTTGTTTTTAAGCACTTTTTTGCTGGTTACTGGCAACTTTGTTAGCAGGGCCCAGGAAGCGCGCATTCAATTTACAGAATATGATCTGCCTAACGGGTTACATGTGATCCTGCATGAAGATCATACTACACCTATTGTTAATGTATCCGTCATGTACCATGTAGGTTCCAAGAATGAGGATCCTCAGCGTACCGGTTTTGCTCATTTTTTTGAGCACCTGTTGTTTGAAGGTACGGAGCATATCGGTCGCGGAGAATACATGCAACTGGTACAGAGTAATGGTGGCGTATTGAATGCCAATACCTCTCATGACCGTACTTATTATTTTGAACAATTGCCTTCCAATCAACTGGAACTGGGTCTGTGGATGGAAGCTGAGCGTATGCTGCATGCCAAAATTGATAGCATCGGTATAGAAACACAACGTAAAGTGGTAAAGGAAGAAAAGAAACAGAGCTATGATAATCGTCCTTACGGCCAGTTGATGAATGTCGTATTTAAGAATGCATTTACCACCCATCCTTATCAATGGATGCCGATCGGTACGGAGCAGTATATTGATGAGGCTAAGGCCAGTGAATTTACTGAATTTTATAAGACATTCTATGTGCCTGACAATGCCGTGCTGGTGGTAGCCGGTGATTTTGACCCCAAGCAAGCCAAAGCCTGGATCAGGAAATATTACGGATCAATCCCTAAAGGCACCCAACCTATTCCACGGCCCAAGGCTGTAGAGCCGCAACGCACACAGGAAAAGCGGGTTACTTTCTACGATGATGTCCAGCTACCCGCTGTTGTACTGGCTTACCAGGGCGCTTCTTATGGATCCGATGATTTTTATGCGATACAAATGCTGAACCAATTGTTGTCCAAAGGGGCGAGCTCAAGATTACACAAGCAATTAGTAGATAAGGATCAGAAAGCCGTAGCGGTAAGTGCCAATGCGCTTCCATTGGAAGATCCCGGATTGATCCTGATGTTTGGCGTGGCCAATATGGGGGTAAGTCCGGAAGAATTGGAACAATCCATTAAAGCCGAGGTGGCGCTGGTGAAAGCCGAACTGATCTCCCGGGAAGAGTTCACCAAGCTTCAGAACCAGGCGGAAAACGATTTCATTGCCCAGAATGCCAAGATCTCGGGGATTGCTGAGCACCTGGCCACGAATTATACTTATTTCCGTAATACCAACAGGGTCAACACTATGTTGGAGCAATACCAAAAAGTGACTCCTGAAGATTTGAGAAGAGTTGCCAATAAATACCTGAATAATGAAAATTGCCTGGTGCTTTATTATTTGCCCAGGGAGAAATAGTTATCGTCGATATCCGTTCCATAAATAATTAATCATTAATGCCCGGCAGGAGTAATTTATAAAATTATTATTCAAAATGAAGAAGATCCTTTTCCCGATTATTGCTTTATCCCTGTTTACTTCGCTACATGCGCAAAAACCGGACAGAAGTATTCGCCCTAAGCCAGGACCGGCGCCGGAGATCAAGCTGGGCGATCCTGAAACATTTACGCTGGACAACGGTCTGCGTGTATTTGTAGTGGAAAATCATAAATTGCCTACAGTAACTTATTCTATCCAATTGGATATTCAACCGGCACCGGAAGGTGATAAGGCCGGATTAAAACAAATGGTGGGCGAATTGATCAGATCCGGTACTTTAAACCGTACCAAAGACCAGTTCGACCAGGAAATCGACCAGATCGGCGGTTCTATTTATGCGGGCAGCAGCAGCATCCAGGGGTATTCCCTGACCAAGCACCAGGATAAATTGCTGGACCTGATGAGCGATGCCCTGTTGCATGCCGACTTTCAGCAGTCGGAGCTGGACAAGCTGAAGAAGCAGGCCCTTTCAGGATTGGAATCAAGTAAGAATGAACCGGAGTCTATGTTGGAGAATGTAAGTTCCGTACTGAATTTCGGAAAGCAGCATCCTTATGGTGAAGTCATTACGGAAGAAACGGTCAACCAGATCACGCTGGAAGATTGTAAAGCCTATTACCGGCAATATTTCCGTCCGAATGTAGCCTATCTTGCTATAGTAGGGGATATTCAACTGGCAGAGGCCAAAACGCTTGTGCAGCGTCACTTCGGTAACTGGCAGAAAGCAGAGGTGACCAGGGCCGTGTATCCGGTTGTCCCAAAACCGCAACAGTTACAGGTGGCCTTTGTGCCCCGTGATGGCGCCGTGCAAAGTGTAATTGGTATCAGCTACCCGGTAAACCTGTATCCGGGCAGTAGTGATGTCGTGAAGACTAAAGTAGTGAATGAGATCCTGGGAGGCAGTTCTCAAGGGCGTTTATTCCTGAACCTGAGGGAAAAACATGGCTGGACCTATGGCTCCTATTCAG
>CAZFKK010000310.1:257-3918 GCA_964519735.1 uncultured Taibaiella sp. | reverse complement strand
ACAGATAATGCAGAATCCAGTGAACTTTTGCGTTCTTTATCTGATCATACTTCCTTATGGTATAACCTGATTTATGCTGTATTGGTGATCGCATTTACCTATTTTTATACTGCATTGATCTTCAACCCGACGGAAATGGCGGATAACCTAAAGCGGAATAATAGTTTTATACCTGGCATTAAACCGGGGCAGCCTACTGCGGATTATATAGGGGCTATTATGGACCGTATTACATTGCCGGGTGCTGTGTTCCTTGCTGTGGCAGGTATTCTTCCCGGTGTTGCAGCAATGTTCGGCGTGACAAGTGGTTTTGCTACCTTTTTCGGGGGTACCTCCATGTTGATTGGTGTGGCTGTTGTTCTGGATACTTTGCAACAAATAGAAAGTCATTTACTGATGCGTCATTATGATGGCCTGATGAAAACCGGCAGAATTTCCGGCAGACAACCCGTAGCACTTTAAGTTTGTTTAAATTTCTGATTGTAAATAAAAAAACGCCTCAAAAAGTTGGGGCGTTTTTTTATACATTTGTATATATGTTGAGATTATTTTTCGAACACCTGGGGCGTTATTCCCTGATGCTGAAAGGAATGTTTAGCCGGCCGGAGAATGGTAAGGTATATTGGAAGGAATTTATGCATCAATGTAACGATATTGGCATACGTTCCTTACCCATTGTCTCTATTATTTCTGTCTTTCTGGGAGCTGTTATGACTGTTCAAACAGCTTATCAGCTTGTAAGCCCGATTATCCCCAAATATGTAATGGCACAGGTGGTCCGCGATTCTGTAATCCTGGAGTTGGCCCCTACGATTATATGTGTGGTATTGGCAGGAGTGGTCGGATCGAAAATTGCCTCTGAATTAGGCAATATGAGGGTAAGTGAGCAAATTGACGCGTTGGAGATCATGGGCATCAATACCAAGTCGTATCTGCTTTTTCCTAAAATTATTGCCGCTATTATTCTAATACCCTGTCTTATTATCATTGCCATAACCTTAAGCATCGGCGGAGGGTATCTTACCGGGATGATTACGGGGATCATGTCCAGTGAGCAATATTCCTACGGGTTGGTCAGTGGTTTTTCGGGTTATAATATTTCGGTGGCCATGGTAAAGGCTTTTTCCTTCGCTTTTTTGATTGCTACGATTCCGGCCTACTATGGATACAATGTAAAAGGCGGTGCGTTAGAGATTGGCCGGGCATCAACTACAGCCGTTGTCGTTACTTGTATCATGATTCTACTGGCTGATTATATCATTACCATGCTCATGCTTTAAGAGCTGCTTTTTGTCTGGTTATAAGGATGGGGCCGGATGCACCTTACTAGTGGGCCTCTTTTCCTGATGCCACGTGTAGCTCAGAAATGTGCTTTATGCGGGATCTATATCAGCAATGATCTGTACGGAGGCATAACCTCTCTGCTGCAGCACCTCTTGTATGGCCATCAGTATCTGGTTTTTTGACTGCTGTAGGCGTAGACTATCCTTGGGTAATTTGATCCAGATTTCCTGCAGGTAATTGTTGCGCACCCTGGGAATTAAGGCTGCTGCAGGACCCTGTATCTGAATATGCTGTATTTTTCTTAGTTCGGTTTCCAGCAATACCCCTGCTTTCTGAGCTTTATCCTCATCCCTGTGCCGGCAGGTAAGCTTGATCATACGTACAAAAGGAGGGTAGCTGAATTGTAAGCGGAATGCAGACTCTGTTTGAAAGAAGGTTTTATAGTCATGCTCTTTTACCCATCGGAGTACAGGATGTTTTAAATCATAGGCCTGGATTACTACTTTGCCCAATCCATCTACCCTTCCGGCACGACCACTTACCTGTTCCATTAACTGAAACCCCCGTTCATTGACCCTGAAATCCGGATAACTGAGAAGACTGTCTGCACTAAGGATTCCCACCAGACCGACATTCTCGAAATCCAGTCCTTTGACCACCATTTGGGTCCCCACCAGGATATCAATCCTGCCTTTGCCAAAATCTTCTATGAGTTGATGGTGTTTGTTTTTGCCCTTCATACTGTCCCAGTCCATGCGTGCAATGCGCAACTTGGGGTATATACGTTGGAGCTCTTCTTCTATTTTCTCCGTTCCGAAGGTCCGGGAAGTTATTTTATCCAGGCCGCACTGGGGGCAATTTCTCACCGGCTGCGATTTACTCCCGCAATAGTGACAATGCATTTTGTCTGTAGCCTTGTGATAGGTAAGGGACACATCACAGAATTTACAATGGGCAATCCACCCGCAGGCACTACAAATCAGGAAAGGCGCATAGCCTCTTTTATTCTGAAATAAAATAACTTGTTTACTCAGACTCAGGCATTTGTTTATAGCATCAAGCAGATCCAGTGTCAATAAGCCGGATAGGGAAGCCTGCCTGTTTTTGGCAGAGACAAGCTGTATTTCCGGCATGGATACACCATTATATCGCTCCTTCAAAGTGACTATCCCATACTTACCCATTTGTGTGTTATGGTAGCTTTCCAGTGATGGGGTTGCTGATCCGAGCAGTACTTTTGCTTTATGCAGGGTAGCCAGGTAGATAGCAGCATCACGGGCATGAAACCTGGGCGCCGGTTCATATTGTTTATAGGAACTATCATGTTCTTCATCCACTATGAGGCAACCTAATTGCTGAAAGGGCAACCATAGGGCAGAGCGTGGGCCGATAATGATTTTATACTTTCCATCTCTTACCTTATTCCATATTTCTACTCTTTCATTAGAGCTGAAACGGGAATGATAAACGCCTAACTCGTCTCCAAAATAGGATCGTAATCTATTGACTATCTGAGATGTCAATGCGATTTCCGGTAAGAGAAACAAGACCTGTTTATGTTGGCCGATTATCTCCTGTATCAGTTGAACATACAGTAAGGTCTTACCGCTACCGGTTACACCATGTAATAGGGTGACAGGATGTTGTGTCCAACGCTCTTTTATTTCCAGTAATGCTTGTTCCTGCTCAGGACTGAGGGAAAAAAGTGCCTTTTGTTCCACCCCTTTCCAGTGGAGCCGGTCAACTTGCAGGCTTTCTGTATATAATATGCCTTTTTCTACCAGGCTGGCAAGTTGTGCTGCACTGGCGTTGGCCTTTTTTAGTAATTCCGGTGCGGCAACGGCAGGGTCCTGTTGTCTTGCCTGCAAGAAAGACATGAAGAGGTGAAGTTGCTTCGGTGTCTTTTCCAGGTCTTTAAAAGCCTGGCTAAGTTGTGCATCCTTTTCGAAATCAGGGTGCAGCAATACATAACGTTCCGTTTTGACTTTATATCTTTCTTCCAGCACTTCAGAAACGGTAGCGATCTCCAGTTCCAATAATTCATTTATAGCCCGTGCTGTATTCTTTTGTTCCAGTAGTGAACGCACCTCTCCGATAGTGAGCTCCTTCCTTATATGCAAGGCTTCCGCAAGAATATATGCATCTTCACTCAGGTTTAGGGGGGGGGCTTCGCATGTTTCATTCCATATCAGGAGGGACTCGCTCATTAACTTTAAGTGAGCGGGCAGCGCAGCATTCATCACTTCACCAAGGCTGCATAAATAATATTGAGCAATCCATTGCCAGAAGATTAATTGCAAGGGCCATACAACAGGTATTGTATCAATAACATTACGTATTGGTTTTACTGTATAATTATCCGGCTTGTAGTCATGGA
>CAZFKK010000310.1:0-247 GCA_964519735.1 uncultured Taibaiella sp. | reverse complement strand
TTACCCAGGTTGACTTCTACCCGCATACCTGGTGCTATCTTGCCCTGCCAGACAATGGGAATGCCATAAGTTAAGGTACGGGGGATATTGAGTGGTAATATAATGTCGGCAAACTGCACGCGTAGAAATCCGGTTTTAACCCTGCAAGTTAAGGATAAAAGGTGGATCCGGATACGGCTACCTTAGAAGGGGAGAAGTTCAGATAGGGGCAAATCCCCCGGATTTGAAGCCAATGAAATAAGTTTCT
>CAZFKK010000309.1:716-3945 GCA_964519735.1 uncultured Taibaiella sp. | reverse complement strand
ATCCCTTTGTAAAAAACCATGATAAAGCCGTACGCACCCTGGCCCGGTACCTGGACAGCACCGCTTCCTGAACTAAGCTAAAGAATATTCTGTAACTTTATCCACTTAAGTAATCCATATATAAATATTATGAAACGTTTTATGCTCATTGCAGGCGCAGCCCTTTTCCTGGTCTCCTGCGCAGGTCAGCCGGAAACACCGGAAACAACAGAAAGCATCCCCGCTATAGCAGAAGGTCCGAAAGACCCCGTCTGTAAAATGTCTAAAGAAGATACCTGGACAGAATACACGGCGACAGGTACAGACACAACATGGTTCTGCAGCGAATTTTGTAAAGATGCCTATGCCGCTAACCCGGCCAAATATGATCCGCTGCATGGCAGTGAAGCGGAAGATCATACCGGCCATAACCACGATTAATGCAATTCTGGCACACGCGGGGACGCGTGCGCCAGCGTTGAACAAACAGGACGAATATCGTGGCTGCTGTAACTATGACCAGACCCGAAGAATATATGCAACGCTGCCTGGAACTTGCAGCAAAAGGAGCAGGGAAAGTGGCGCCTAATCCTATGGTGGGCGCCGTACTGGTTTACCAGGACCGAATTATCGGGGAAGGATGGCATGAACAATACGGCCAGGCACATGCAGAAGTCAATTGTATCCATTCCGTAAAAGAAGAAGACCGGTACTTTATCAAAAACAGCATCTTGTATGTAAGCCTTGAACCCTGTGCTCATTACGGGAAAACACCTCCCTGTGCCGATCTCATCATCACCCATCAGATACCTGAAGTCTATGTAGGCTGTAGTGATTCTTATAAAGAGGTGGCCGGCAGAGGCATTGCCCGGTTACGTGCTGCCGGGGTAAAGGTGGTCACAGGTGTACTGGAACAAGCCTGCCGTTGGGGGAACAGGCGTTTCTTTACCCGGCAGGAATATAACAGACCTTATATTATATTGAAATGGGCACAAAGTGCAGATGGTTATATAGCCCCCCCCCGGGGACAAAGAGTGATGCTATCGCATCCGGCTGCACAAAAAATGGTGCATCAAATGCGGAGTGAGGAGAGCGCCATCCTCGTAGGGTACCAAACCGCTATCCTGGATAACCCCGAACTCAACAACAGGTTATGGACCGGCCCCTCCCCCACCCGGATGGTGATTGATCCGCAGTTGCACCTAACCCAAAGTTTAAAGCTCTTCCAGCCTCCGGGTAAAACTATTATCTTCAACTATCTCCGGGAAAAGGAACAGGGACATCTTCAATGGAAAAAAATACTTCCCGGCGCCAGCCTGGCCCGGGAAGTGGTGCCACAATGCATTCCTATTACCTCTCTTCTTGTAGAAGGCGGCCGGAAAACCCTGCAGGACTTTATCGACAGCGGGCTATGGGATGAAGCGTTCCTTATCCAAACACCTGCTGTATTGGGGACAGGCACGCCTGCACCGCAGTTGCAAGAAGCTGTCCGGGTGGATACATTTCCCCTGGCACCCGATGCTGTTTCCCTATTCCTGAACCGGACCACTGCTGCTCATTTTCGTAACCATGCTATTGACCTATAAAACCATTGCCGTCCCCGCAGGTGCCACATTCAAAGATCGCGGTAGTAAATTTCATGGCTTTGCCTATCCTGTAGGGAACACGACAGAAATCAAAGAAAAATTACAGGCTTTAAAGAAAGAGCACCCCAAGGCGGTACATCATTGTTATGCCTACCGCTTAGGTACGGACAACCTGCAATTCCGGGCCAATGATGACGGAGAACCCTCAGGTAGTGCAGGACGGCCTATACTCGGACAGATCGACAGTGCGGGCCTTACCGACATCCTGGTTGTGGTCGTCCGGTATTTCGGCGGCACCCTGCTCGGCGTGCCGGGACTGATCCATGCCTACAAAACGACAACTGCAGCATGCCTCGCGGCAGCGATCCCGGTTGAAAAAAATATAGAGCATACCCTCCGGCTTGAATTTGACTATTCTATCATGAATGAGGTGCTGCAAACCCTCAAACAATATGAGGCCACTGTATACCGGCAGGAGATGCAATTGTTCTGCCAGGTGGATGCCGGAATTCCCCTGATACACCGGGAAGCCGCATTACTCCGGCTCAGGGACATCAGGGGACTGGAATTTAAATAAACAGCAGCCTATTGATTTATCTTATCCTTCTATTAACGCCTGATCCACTTAACCTAAGTAAATTCCTGCTATTTTTGTAGCTTACTTATTGAACAACGTGGAAATAGACTGTATCCCCCATAAAGCTACCGGTTTTTTCTCCGGGCTGAATATAGATTACCTGGAACAAAAGGAGCGCCTGCACCCTTTTTATAAGTTTACCCCCGATGACCAGGGGCTGGATGAAGCCATCCGGGTACGGGCGCAATTTCCTGTGGACCGCAAAGCCCTGGTCAGCATACTCCGTAAGCAATACGAAGGATATACCCTGCCTCCTATCCTGGATCAGCATATCGACTCACTACAGGAAGACAGCACTTTTACCGTATGTACGGCCCATCAGCCCAACCTGCTTACCGGCTACCTGTATTTTATTTATAAAATTATTCATGCGGTCAAATTAGCCAGCCATTTGCAAAACCGGCATCCGGAAAAAAAATTCGTACCCGTATTCTATATAGGCAGTGAAGATAACGACCTGGAAGAACTGGGTGTATTCCGTTATAACGGTACCCGTTTCCGCTGGCAGACCCATCAAACAGGGGCGGTAGGCCGCATGACCACTGCAGATCTACGTCCTCTGCTCCGGGAGCTGCTGGCCCAGCTGGGCCCTCCGGGCATTCCTGCCGATCAACTGAAAGAAATGATCCTGGCAGCTTACGAAAGCCAGCCGGATATGGCTGCTGCGACCCGTTATATAGTTCATGCCTTGCTGGGGCGATATGGCGTTGTCGTCATTAACCCGGACGACCGGGAACTAAAGAAATTATTTGTTCCCCTGCTCAAAGCAGAGCTATTACAGCCCCTTGCCCATGAACTGGTCCGGGAGCCTTCGGAAATTCTGAACCAACACTACAAAGCACAGGCATTTGCAAGGCCCATTAACCTCTTTTACCTGAAGGACAACCAGCGGGAACGTATAGAACAGACTGGCAATGGCTGGAAAGTATTACACAGCAGCCAACACTGGGATAAAGAAGCCCTGCTTACCGAAATAGAACAGCATCCCGAAAGATTCAGCCCCAATGTCATCCTTCGCGGGCTCTTT
>CAZFKK010000309.1:0-706 GCA_964519735.1 uncultured Taibaiella sp. | reverse complement strand
GTTGATGCCCCTGTTTGATCATTACCAGGTATTTTTCCCGGCCCTGGTGCTGCGGCAATCTGTATTGTGGATGGAAAAGAATGCCGTTGCCTTACAGGAAAAAACAGGGCTAAACAATGAAGCCCTGTTTCAACCTACGGAGCAACTGGTCCGGGATTTTGTGCACCGGCATACCCAAAACGATCTGCGGTTAAACGACATCCGCCAGCAATTACAACCTGTCATGGAACAATTGAAGGCGAAAGCCACTTCAGTGGATCGCACCCTCAAGGCAAGCACGGAAGCAGCACTGGTCAAAATGAGGTACCAGGTAGAGGTCATTGAAAAAAAGATGATGCGTGCGGAGAAAAAAAATATGTGCAACCGCCTCACCCAATTGTATACACTCAAAAAACAACTTTTTCCCAATAATTCGCTCCAGGAAAGATATGAAACCTTTATGCCCTATTTCCTCGAATACGGTCCGGCTTACTTTGACACTTTGTTAGCGGCTACCCTTCCTTACGGCAACTCATTCCTTATCATCAAAGACAAATAACCCCATTAGCGGGGGGCTTACCTGTAACCCCGTATTAACGTAGCACCACCTTTTGATTTTGTACCTGGCCGTCGCTATAGAGCTGCAAAAAGTAAATGCCCGGCTGTAAGCCGCTTAAATTCAAACTTAAGCCGGAGCTGGCGGCTTGCTCCAGCTTGCTATGAACCT
>CAZFKK010000308.1:344-3965 GCA_964519735.1 uncultured Taibaiella sp. | reverse complement strand
TCATTAATGCCGTCACCATCAGGGCTGAAAGCATTGGGGATGTTTAGGTGGCAGTCTTTACTTAGGACAATGGATTCTGTAGCGGTGCAACCTAAAGGTTCGCTGGTTACCGTCAGGCTGTACCTGCCGGGATGCAGTACTTTAAGATTTGCGGTGGTATCACCGGTACTCCATAAATAATGGTGTATGCCTTCTGCCAGAGGCTGTGTGTTTTTCAGGGTAACAGGGGAGCCGTTCCAGCAGATCCCGCTATCGGACCCCAAACCGACTTTGGGTAAGTCAAATAAGTAAACCGTATGGGAGAAGGAGGATTCGGGACAGGCACGGAATTGTGCCAGGAGCGTTACTTCCGTTATTCCTGCTTTTTCATAGGCATGTTGCAGGCTATTTTGTTCTAAAGTCACCTGGTGGCTGTCATCTCCCCAATTCCATAACAGGTGAACTAGGGTAGGGCTGTTCATCGGATGACTGAAGCTTATGGATTCGCCAATGCAAATACTATCGCGGTCCGTTACAAATTCAGTCGGAATCAAAGGATCGACCACTATGGTTACCCTTGCCGTATCAGCACAGATACCACCAATTTTTCCTATGAGCAGGACTTCATAAATACCCTTTTCCTGGTAATGATGAACGGGTGTCCTGTCGGTTGTGCTGTTCCCGTCGCCGAATGTCCAGTCGAACTGATGGAAAGGTGCAGCGGAGGTATTGTTAAAAGAAATGGTATCGCTTTGGCAAATCAAGGTATCCACGATAAAGGAGACCTTGTGTTCCGGATCGGGATAGGTAACATGAAAAGTATCTGCAAAATGTTCACATAAGGAATCGTTTTGATAACTGACCCAATAGATGCCGGTCTTGTTTATTCTCCTCATCTTTCCAAGGCTGCCATCTTCCCAGATGTAGTTGGATTCATTCCCGTTACTGGCTTGCATGAGAAAGGTATCTGTTTTACACATCCCTTCAAATGTGGTGGTGGTGTATGTTCTCTTTATTTTGTTCAGCACTGTTTTGAAGGTGTCTGTATATTGATCACATCGTCCGGGTGCGGAATGCTGGTAAGTGACCCAATAGGTGCCGGATTCATATACATATCGATCCTGGCCGGTGCTGCCATCTTCCCAGGTGTAGTTACCGGTATTTGGATTATGGGGACGAAGTAACATGCTGTCGGCACAATCAGCGGTATCTGCGTATGCACTATAAAACCGTTCTCCGGCTAACAGGGTGATCGAATTGGGAAGGCCAAGCCGTGAAGATGTTCCCGGTAAAAGTGTAAACCCGCTAGCCGCAAATTCACAAGCAGTTCCGGCCAGGTTGGGTTTATGAATAACACTTAATGAACCCGAGCTCACATCTACTTTATAGACTTTTCCGTCAGGACCTCTTTTAATTGCGGCAGAATTATGAGATGTACCGACGAATGTTTTCGAAGCAATTATTGCGTTGGTATTATTGAGCGATACATCAAATTGGTATACCCCGTTATTATCGGTGGCATATAACTTAGAATTGTCTGGAGAAAAGCATATCCCATAGTATACTGCATTAGTTCCAACATGATCAAGCAGCAGAGGATTAGAGATTTCACCCGATGCGGCATTAAAATCATACAGCGCCAAGTAACTTTGTGTTACGCCCAGTCTTTTTCGATCCGGGGATACATTAATACCTCCTATAACACCACCACCAGAACCGGTTGTTCCGCGGGCCGTCATTGCCGAAAGAACGGGTATAGTATCTAATCCATTGAAGTCTATATTATAAGCTTTGAGGAGCGTATCGGACCGCTTGACAACAAGAAGCCATAGGTTACAGTTGTCACCGGCAACTGCCGTCATTTGCTCTGTCAATTGATCATCCAAAAATATTCCTTTCTTTCCAGGCATTACGTCACCAAGACCGTTGTTCAAACGCATATCTACTACACTGTAGTATAATTTCCCTGAATGTTGTCTGCCACATTCATAACACCCTATTGAAAATACATAATATTGCGCCAGATTGCCGGGTACTGGTACGATAAGTGTACCTTGGGTAGTGCTACTTGTAATATTCATAGCCGCATTGGTAATGTTATCACCATTGGGCATTATAGCATTGTTCCTGTCCCATACTATAGTACCATCCGTATAAAACAGCAATTGTCCATTTGCATCTGAGACAGATGCACAACCTTCCATAGCGCTTATATTAGTTTGAATGGCTACAGGGGGAATGCTATTAAAATCCAATCCCGCTTTATCACCAAAAGCCCATACATTTTCATATTGTGCCTTCAACTGGTTTAAGAAGAATAGAGTAAGGCATAAACAAAGTAGTACTTTCCTGTTCATTTTTTCTATTTTTTGTTCATCATTAGGCTACCCTGTAAAATAAATTATGGTACGTGTCTTTATGAAACACAAGGTATGGATTACTTACCTGATATTCATAAAAACACGTACCAAAACCGGATAAGAATGGGTTACTTCACTATTTTCTCAGATTTCAATAACCGTCCTTTCAAATCATAGATTTTCAGGAAATATAAACCACTTGATAGCTCAGCTACATTAATCTGCTTTGTGCTTTCCGCCTGTTGGATTAACCTGCCTTCAATGCTATAAACCTCAATAGATACGCCTATTGGAGCAACGATGCGAATTATATCTTTTGCCGGATTCGGGAAAACATAGACTTGACCTGCTAATGCATTAATATCCTGGATATGAATAGGTTCACCGGCATTGGTAACTGCATATACCTCTGAAGTATCTCTACATCCTTCTTTGTTGCTTACAATTACCTGGTAGTCACCATTTTTTGAAACTATATAGATACTATCAGTAGCGCCGGGGATAATACTTCCATTCAATATCCATTGATAAGAACTATAAAATACAGTGGTTCCTAATATACGTTCATCAACATTGATTACCGGAGGTATGAAGTTCATTCCTGAAATGATAAAGGTGTCAATTTTCCTATTGCAAAAATCTTTGGATAGTACCCAATAAATGCCCGGTGTAATAATATCTCTGTTTTTGGAAGTGCTTCCGTCTTCCCATATATATTCTTCAAATCCCTCTGGCGCACTCAAAGTGAAAGCTGCACATACTAAAGAGTCCAAAGCTAAAGCATATACAGTATCTTTAGGTAAGGGGAAAACAACATCATTGTCTAATGAGTTCCTGACCGAAGTAGAATTAAGTATTCTAATTGCTTCTGCCTGAAAACCACAGGCGCTTCCTGATAGATTAGGTTGGTTAATCCGATTCATAAAACTGGAAAAAACGCCATAATATATGGTGTCATTATATAATTTAAATGGCGTGGATGGCGTTTTGTCATAAATTTTTGTAAAGGAATTTACTATAGCTGCAGAATCATACACCGTCAAATCAAATTGCGCTACCCCGGCTCCAGCCCCGCTGTTGACGCCGCCACTCATATATAGCTTGGAATTATCAGGTGAAAAACAAGTATACCAGGCATTGTAATTTTGACTTATAACTATTTCATTAGCAACCTTGCCTGTAGCGGGATCGAATTTCGCTATTAAAACTCCCCCGGGGATAGATCTTGTTCCATAGGACGATATCACTATTTTTGAACGGTCTGGAGAGATTGACATACACC
>CAZFKK010000308.1:0-334 GCA_964519735.1 uncultured Taibaiella sp. | reverse complement strand
TGTAATCGAGACCACTACCTACGGTTGAAACCACAGGAGTAGTATCAATACCATCCTTTGTAATATGGTAAGCTTTAAAATCATCTGCATCTCTTCGATGTACAATTAACCATATATCACAATTATCACCCGGAACAGCGATCATAGCTTCACTCAACTCATCTGCGTCCAATGCAATATTTTTTTGCCCGGGAACAATAGCTCCAAGCCCATTGTCCAGGTTCATATCAACAACATTATAAAATAAATTCCCTTCCGGTAATGAAGCACCTAAACCCGATGACCATCCCCTTAAAGAAAACAAATAGTACTTACCGGTATCGTTAATTACGGG
>CAZFKK010000307.1:3068-3967 GCA_964519735.1 uncultured Taibaiella sp. | reverse complement strand
TACCGAGCGGAACAGACAATAATATGGAGAAAGGCACCGACCAGCTCTCATATAATGCCGCCAGCAACAGGAACACAAATACAATACACAAGGCAAAAATCATCAGGGTAGCATTCCCTGAATTCTTTTCCTGGAGGCTGATACCGGAATATTCATAGTTATATCCTGATGCCAAGGTAGCTGCAGCTACTTCTTCCAGTGCTGTTAAGGCATCCCCGCTGCTATATCCGGGAGCTGCAGCGCCTCCGATCTCAATAGAACGGAAAATGTTGTAGTGGTTAATAATTGAAGGGTTTTCAATCATCTTATACGATACGAGGGCGCTCAAAGGTACCGCTGCCCCGGCCTGGTTTTTAACGTACAGCTTTTTGATGTCTTCAATTTCCATTCTAAAGGAGGTGTCCGCCTGGGTAACGACCCTGAAGTTTCTTCCATATTTAGTGAAATCATTGACATAACTACTGCCCAGGTAAGAAGAGATCGTGTTGTAAATAGTACTTACAGGTACCCCCATTCGTTTTGCCTGTTCCCGGTTCACTTCCAATTGATAGTTGGGCGTTTTCGTATTGAACAGGGTATAGGCCATGCCGATCTCAGGGCGTTGGTTAACGGCTGCCAGAAATTTATTAGCCTGTGCTTCAAATGCCTTAATATCTCCACCCTTCATATCCAGGAGCTGCATATTGAAACCACCACTTGTACCTAAGCCCGGGATAGCCGGAGGGGTAACGACCAATACAGATGCTTTTTGATAACCCGTATATTTTTTTTGAACCTGCACTAAAATTTCCTGTACCGTCCGTCCCCTTTCTTTCCAGGGTTTTAACTGGATGAAAAAGGTACCCGCATTGGGTTTAAAAGAACGGTTCAATAAATTGATGCCGGAAACAGAACTTATG
>CAZFKK010000307.1:0-3058 GCA_964519735.1 uncultured Taibaiella sp. | reverse complement strand
GGAAGAACCTTCCGGTAATGTAATGCCGGCCATAAACAACCCGGCATCCTCATTGGGTATAAAACCGGATGATTTTGCTGAAAACAACCCATAAGTTCCTGCATAAATGCAGACAAGAAGGATAAGGATCAAAGGCGACTTTTTAATGCTCCACCTGACTCCCGAGCCATACCTGTTCGTCACGTTATTAAACCAGGTATTGAACCGGTAGAAGAACCGGTTGATTCCCCTGGCATTTTCCTTTTTCGGAGAAGGTTTTAATAATAAGGCGCATAAGGCCGGAGTCAGGGTCAGGGCTACAAATGCAGAGATCAATACGGAAACAGCAATGGTAATGGCAAACTGTTGGTATAACTTACCTACCATACCCGGGATAAAACCCACGGGCACAAACACCGCCGCAAGAATAAGTGCAATGGCAATTACAGGTGCCGTGATCTCTTTCATCGCTCTCCGTGTGGCTTCCTTAGCATTCATATTGCTATTGTCCATATGATGCTGCACCGCTTCCACAACAACAATGGCGTCATCCACTACGATACCGATGGCCAGTACAAAGGCCAGCATAGTCAGGTTATTCACAGAAAACCCAAACAGGATAAAAAAGATAAAGGTGCCGATTATAGATACCGGGATAGCCAGTACGGGAATTAAAGTAGCCCGCCAGCTTTGTAAAAAGAAAAACACCACCACCGTCACCAACAACAAGGCTTCAATAAGGGTACTGATCACCGCACTGATAGATGCTTTTACAACAGATATCGTTTCGTAATTAACGATGTAATCTACATCAGGAGGAAAAGATTTCTTTAATTCATCCAATGCCTTATAGATACCTTCTGCAGTTTCTACGGCATTACCGCCGGGCATCTGGTTGATCATCATCATAGACCCCACCTGCCCATTGGCTTTATTGGACAGGGCATAAGAAAATTGACCCAATTCCAATCTTGCTACATCTTTTAAATAGACCAGGGAGCCATCTTCATTTGTTTTGACTACAATATCTTCAAATTGCTGCTCGGTATTTAAATCACCGTCCAGTATGATGGAAAATTCGAAGGTCTGGGTAGTCACCTGGGGATTAGCCCCTACACTACCTCCCGGCATACGGATATTCTGTTCCTGGATCGCTGCGTTGATGTCTGCCGGGGTCAGTCCCAGCAAGGTCAGTTTATCTGCATCTAACCAAACCCTCATACTGAAAGGTTGCCCGAAAGCCATGACATCCCCTACCCCTTTTACCCTCATGATAGCATCCCTGACATATATATTGACATAGTTGGCCAAAAAATTCTGGTTATGTGTTCCGTTAGGTGAAATCAAACCGACCATCATTAACACATCATTATTGGCTTTCCTCGTGACCACCCCTAAGCGGCGTACCGCTTCAGGTAAACCGGGTTCTGCAATGCCCACCCGGTTTTGCACATCCAATGTAGCAATATCAATGTCCGTTCCTACATCAAAAGTTACCGTAATGGAGCTTCTGCCGTCTGAAGTACTGTTAGAGGACATATAAGTCATACCCGGAGTACCATTAATCTGGCTTTCTATAGGTGTGGTTACCGTTTGCTCTACAGTCTGGGCATCCGCACCTGTATAAGTTGCCGTCACCGTTACGGTGGGTGGAGCTATGTTCGGGTATTGGCTCACCGGAAGAACGGTAATGGATATGGCACCCACCAATACAATAAGAATGGAAATAACAATGGCGGTGACCGGCCTCCTGATAAATACTTCTGATATCATGCTAATGATCTGATTGAAAAATAGAGTGAGGCTAACTGATTTGAACCAGTTAGGTTAATTTTATTGTTCCTGTTCCGTAATCTTATCTCCCTGGC
This sequence comes from uncultured Taibaiella sp., assembly GCA_964519735.1. Classification (GTDB taxonomy): domain Bacteria; phylum Bacteroidota; class Bacteroidia; order Chitinophagales; family Chitinophagaceae; genus Taibaiella. Next base: position 1,211 of record CAZFKK010000307.1, on the reverse strand, counting down.
GTAAATTGATGATCCCGTCAATGACTATTTTTTCGCCCGCCTGAAGCCCTTCTTTAATCACTATTTTATCTGCTACTTTTGTTCCGAGCTTTATTTTTCGCTGCACAGCGGTATTGCTGTCGGAGATGACAAATACGGTAGATTCCCCTAATTGTTCCGTAACTGCCTTATAGGGGATCACCAGTTCCGCAGTTGCGGATTTGTTCAATACCCTTAAGTTAGTGTTCATGCCCGCACGTAAGCTACCCTGATGATTGTCAAACTGTGCCCTTACCATTATAGTACCCGTTTTGGAGTCCACCGCGCGGTCTATGGCAATAATTCTTCCGGTCTCAGGATAAATAGTACCATCAGGTAATTCAAGCGATAACACAGCATCGGATTTGACACTGCCTTTTTGTTGCATAGCGGCAAAAAGGGCAATGTCCCGCTCATTGACCGCAAAATCCACACCGATAGGATGCGTGGAGGATATCGTATTCAGCAATGTACTGCCCGCACTCACCAATGCACCGCTTCTCACCTGGGCGATCCCTATCGTACCCGAAAAAGGCGCTGTAATTACAGATCTGTTTAAATTGGTTGCTGCAGTAGTCAATGCCGCTTCAGCAGAGGCGACCTGGGCTTTCGAGTTGTTCAGATCTGTTTCTGCATAATCCAGCGTCTGTTTGGCAATGGCATTTTGCTTATCCAGGCTTCTGTAGCGGGCCAGGTCCCGCTGCACTTTATCCAGGTTAGCCCGTGCAATAGCCAGGTTAGCCGCGGCCTGGTCTTTTGCTGCGCTGTACCGGGTACGGTCAATTTCATATAAACGCTGGCCTTTGCTTACTGATGCCCCATCTGCTACAAAGATATGGGTGATATAACCACTCACTTCTGCCCTTAATTCGGTTTCCTGGAGGGGTACCACCGATCCGGGGTAGCTTACCAAACGGGATACTTCTTCTGCCACAACGACACTGGTGGTTACCCGAATCACCCTTGCAGGAGGGGTTTGTTGCTGCGCTTCTTTTTTACTGCCGCAGGAAGCAACCAGCGCTAAGCCTATTCCTAAAAATACGAAAATGCTATTTTTATTCATGATGATGTATTGCTATTTTTTTTGCAGCCTGCCCGCTGCATGATGTTTAAATTAATTGGGCTGAATAACCCCCAGAGCCCTTTGTACATCCAGTTTGCCGGAAAGTACCGCATAAAGTGCATTTAAGTAA
>CAZFKK010000306.1:0-3973 GCA_964519735.1 uncultured Taibaiella sp. | reverse complement strand
CCAGCCAGGGGGATAATGACATTTTCCTGGCTGGTCAGCGTATCTACGGTTCCACCGGGGTCGAAGTTCTTAGAGTTAAAAAAGCCTGTAATATATACATAGCCGGACTGATCTACGGTTATTCCTCTGCCATGATCAATAGTACTGCCGCCCAGGTTTCTCGCCCACAGGTAATTGCCCCCGGTATCGTATTTGGCTATAAATGCATCTAACCCACCCGCGTTAAACAATATATCGCGTCCGGCACCAGGGTTGAAATCCGCATCATCTTTTGCGAAATAACCGGTAATGTATACGTTACCCGGCTCGTCCACGACTACCCCAAAACCGATATCGGTGCCACTGCCCCCCATACTCCCGGCCCATACATAATTGCCGTTTGCATCATATTTAGCCAGGAATATATCATTGAGGCCTACACTAGTTAAGGTATCTACCCCCGGACCCGGGTCAAAATCCACTGTTTTCTCGAAAGTTCCGGTAACATACACATTACCCCATTTGTCCGTAGCTACACTATAACCGTGTTCATAAGTACTGCCACCTATGCCTCTGGCCCATACATAATTCCCCACAGCATCATATTTGACAATAAAAATATCACTATTACCGGCGCTCACCAGGGTATCTATCCCGGGGCCCGGGTCGAAATCCACGGTTCCCTGAAAGCTTCCGGTAGCATATACGTTGCCTGAGCCATCCACGGCTATTCCATAACCATATTCAGTTTTACTTCCCCCTATACTTCTGGCCCATTCCAGGCTGTATTGCGCCTGCGCCACAAAACTTATGCTCCATACAAGGGATAAAAGTGTAATCGCTTTTTTCATAGAAAATTTGTTTATGTGTTACTAAATTAATTGGTATGTTGTAATTCAAATCTTATTTGTATAGGCTTCATCTTTTACAAAGCTCCCGATTAAAATTTTAAGGCGCTTCTCCCTAAAGGTATATTTTACTAATAAAAATATGAATTGTCCTGGGGGCCTTATGCTGATTCTGTTGCATTACCTTTCGGAGGTGACCTTTTAACCTGTTATCATCCTTTTTGAGGATAAGGAGGCCTATTTTGCGATAAGATCAAACCCGGCCTAATATCTTATAGATGCATTGTCCCTGCATAAAAACTATATTTGCATGGCCGGAAATATATAAAATATGATCACATGGTGCGTCAATAAGCTGTGGATATACCTCTGTTCTCTAGCGTGGTGGTGCCTTTTGCCAAGTTTGGGCATCCAGGCACAGGAGGGTCCTTCCTTGTCTTTGGGTCGGTTCTCTACCGGATTTCCGGCATACAGCCATGCAGATTCCATAACTATATCAACGTGGATACAGCAGGGTATCCGTTTACGCGACGTCTCAAAAAACGACAGCGCGCTGATCCTGTTCCATAAAGCCTATATATATTCCCGGCATACCGGGTACGACTATGGTGTGATGCTGGCTTTGCATCACACAGGAGGCGTACTCACTCATCTGGGGTACATAGACAGCGCGCTGGCTATCTATACGAATGCGTTGAAACACGCTGTCCGGACCCCGGGCATGGAGCTGTTCCAGAGCCTGCTTGCCGGGAACATAGGCAACATTCATAATTTCCAGGGAGCCTATTCAAAAGCAGCCCGTTACTACGACAGCTCGCTAAAAATAGCGCTGAAACTGAAAGATCATAAAAGTACCGCCCAAACATTGAGTAACCTGGGAGGGGTGTATGTAAGGCTCAACAGGCCGGAGCGGGCCTTACGCTATATAGAAGAAGGAGAGTCGATCTGCAGGAAGATGGGATATACAGAGGACCTGTCTATAGCGCTGCACAACAAGGGAGAAGCTTACCTGGAGCTCAACCGTCTGGAGGAGGCCAGAAAAGCCTTCCTCGAGGAACTGGCTATCGTGCAAAAAACAAAAAATAAAAGAGGCCTTATCCTCGCTCATGCCTCAATGGGCACTCTTGCCTTAAAGGAGGGCAATCCTCAAAAAGCACTCGTTCATCTCCAGGAAGCAGAACAAGGAATTGCCCCCCATAATCCCTATCATGCTCCGGTAGGCATCAGAGCTGACTTAGGCAAAGCTTACTATCAGTTGAAACAATACGGCAAGGCAGAATACCAGTTAAAAATGATATTGGAAGATGCTGCTGTCCAGGGTTTGAAAGATCATCTTACGGAAGTGCATCAAACACTGGCAGCCGTATATAAAGCCACCGGCCGCTACCGGGAAGCGCTGGCACAACAGGAGCAATATGAGCAACTGAAGGACACCCAGTTAAGCCGGGAAAGGGTCAAAGACATTAATGAACTCGAGGTCAAATACCGTAGCGCAGAAAAAGACAAACAATTATTGAAAGAACAGGCCAGGCTGCAGGAAAAGGACCTCCGTCTGAGGGCAAAGAACTTCTGGATCATGGGGATAGCATTGGTCACGCTGCTGATAGGAGCGCTTTTTATAGCAGTGTACCGCAGTGTACGCAACCGCCAAAAGGCAGTGTTGAAGGGGGAAGAGCTAAAGCAGCTACAGGCACTTATTGAAGGCGGAGAAAAAGAACGCAGCCGCATTGCCCGCGAGCTGCATGATGGAATAGGCGGTATGCTGGTAGCCATTAATATGAACCTGGGTATGATAAAAAGAAACTACCCGCAGGCTGGTCTTTTAAAAGTGGAGGAAATGGTGGATGAAGCGAGCCTCGAAGTACGTAAAACAGCGCATAACCTGATGCCCAATATCCTGGAAAAGCATCATCTTAAGGAAGCGTTGCTGCTGTATTGTGAAAATATGAATGAAAACGATGGCCTTCAGTTACAATTGCAGTTTGACGAAGCTCTGCCTGTTTTAGATAAGGGAATAGAACTGCTGCTCTACCGCATCGTCCAGGAACTGGTACAAAATATTGCCAAACACGCGCAGGCTACACAGGCAGGCATTTATATCATAAAGCATGAAGACAGAATGGCCATCACCGCAGAAGATAACGGCAAGGGATTCGATATTTCCGTAATAAAGAAAGGGCTCGGTTTAGACAATATTAAATACCGGGTAAACACCTTGAAGGGCGAAATACATATTTCATCCGCAAAAGGTGTGGGCACTACTGTTCATATTGAATTTGTCCTGGATGAACTGATGGTAAGCTAATATAGTAATTCGATGATATGATCATCTGGTAATGATAAAATTAAGTACCTTTATAGCACAAACACTTCTATAGCTGATCCCTGACGCATTCCCTAAAGCCGCTCTGTTATGAAAATAAAAGTTGCCATTACTGATGATCATCCTATGATACTGGAGGGGTTAACCACCATGTTATCACGTTATGATCATATAACCGTAAGCGGGGCTTATAGTAACGGGGAAGAACTCCTGGAAGAAATAAAGCGTCATACTCCCGATATATTATTGCTGGATATACAATTGCCGGGTAAAACAGGCGATGAGCTTGCTCCCGTACTGCTGGAACAATACCCGGAAATGAAAATACTGGTATTTACCAATTTTGACAGCAATATGTATGCTACTAAAATGTTGTGGCAGGGCGTGCATGGCTATATATTGAAGAATGTGAAGGAGGACATGCTTATTCATGCGATCGGATGTGTATTTGAGGGGAATACATTCATTGATGAAGCGATCAGGAAAAAGCTGGACAGTAATGCTACCCGGTCCAGGCATATACTGGCCTCCAAAACCGCGTTAAGCATCCGGGAGAAGGAAGTATTGGAAGAGATTGTGAACGGACTTACCGACCAGGAAATTGCCGGCAAGCTTTTCCTGGGTACAGGCACCGTAAAGTTTTACCGGAAACGCATCCTGCTGAAACTGGATGCGAAAAACACGGCAGAACTGGTGAGTAAAGCCCTGAGATTCGGGCATGTGAAATGAGTTCTTTAATATGGCTATTATACCCACCACTGTCCCTTGTAATCAATAGTTCGGTAGTTTTTTGATTTGATGAAACCAAAAAATGTGGATAAAA
>CAZFKK010000305.1:0-3978 GCA_964519735.1 uncultured Taibaiella sp. | reverse complement strand
TTGTATCCTGGATTTATCCAGGTCATTACGGATATCCAATAAAGCCTTAGAGGCATTATCCCTCACCTGGCCGGCATCATCGATTACAGCGGTAACCAGTTTCGCTATTTCAGGCTCATAGGTAATTTTTTCGCTGAGCCTGCGTAAATTCGGGTACAAAGGATCGTGGCTCTTTAACCAATGCAGGATGTCCTTAATGGTGAGGGCCAACTGACGGAAAGCCAGTAATTCTTCACCCTTTAAAATAGCCCCGGAAATGCCCAGGTATTTTAATTCCTGGGTGACATTGCGGGTAAAATCATTAGGAAAAGGGGCACCTCCGCCCAGCGTAAGCGTGTACTCCATGGTCTGCATCAGGGCCAGCTCCACATACTCCAGTTTCGTATGAAAACGCAGGGTAGTCACTTCCTCCCGGGCCGCATCCGTGCGGCACTTTTGCCAAAGCAATTGCCGTATCTTATCAAATTCCAGTTGCTCCAATGCGGGAGCCGGGTATAATTGCAACATGCAGTTGAATACTTAATGAAAAAAGCGACGTTGGGATAACGCCGCCTTTAAAATAGGTTAATCTTCTATCCACTCAATGGATACGGGAATTAAAAAGGCTTCACCGCATCGTTCAGATCGCTATCTACCAGGATTCTGCCGCAATGCTCGCAGACGATGATCTTCTTGCGTTGCGCAATCTCCGTTTGACGCTGGGGAGGAATAATATTGAAACAACCACCGCAGGAATCCCGCAATACCGGTACTACGGCTAACCCGTTTCTGTAGCTTTCACGAATACGCTCATAAGCGGTAAGCAAACGACTATCTACGGCTTCTTTCGATTTCAGGGAAACTTTTTCCAAAGCCTTCTCTTCTTTCTCTGTTTCGGCGATGATCTTATCCAGTTCTTTTTGTTTCACCTTCAACACATCCTGTTTCGCTTTTAAACGCTGCTCTGATTCTATTTTTGAATCCTGGGCATCCTGCAGGCGGACCAAAGCATCCTTTACATGCTTGTCGCAAAGCTTCATTTCGAGTTCCTGCATTTCCATCTCTTTGGTAATGGCTTCAAATTCCCGGCTATTCTTTACATTATCCTGTTGTTTCTCGTATTTCTTGATCAGCGCCTCGGCTTCTTTTTTAGCGGCTTTACGGCTTTCTATGTACTCATTGATACTATTGACTTCCGCATCAACATTGTTTACACGTGTTTGAAGTCCTTCCACTTCATCTTGCAAATCGTTCACCTCCATGGGCAGTTCTCCCTTCAGAGTTTGAATCTGATCAATTTTTGAATCTATTTTTTGAAGACTCAGAACAGCGGTAAGCTTTTCTTCAATGGAGAAATCTTTTGCTACAGTAGCCATATATTAAAAATAATAATTTACAGGATTGGTATTGTTCTTAGTAAAAAGAAGTGCAAAATTAGGAAATTTTTTCTTTAATATTTCAGAAAAAGTTTCTATGGTAAACTGTTCACTTTCATAGTGTCCTATATCTGCAATGAGGATCTGTCCATCCGCATCAAAAAACTGGTGGTATTTGAAATCACCGGTAATCAGCACATCCGCCTGTTGCCGGATAGCATCGGGCAATAAGAAACTGCCTGAGCCCCCGCAAACAGCCACTTTATGGATCATTTCCTGATGCGGCGCCGTATGCCGGATACAATCTGTTTTCATCCTGTCCTTCACCCATTCCAGGAAGACGGTCACAGGCATGGGCGCAGCCAAATGGCCGATAAGCCCCGCGCCTATAGTCTGGTTTTCATTCTCCAGCCGCACCAGTTCATAAGCGACCTCTTCATACGGATGATTTTCTTTTAATGTTCTTATTGCCCTGGATTTAAGGTGTTCCGGTACGATAAGGGTTAAAAGACACTCCGCGGTTTCCTGCCGGCTGGCCCCTGCCTGGCCGATAAAAGGCCGGCTTCCCGGTGCAGGTTTGAAAGAACCTGTTCCGGCTGCGCTGAAGCTGCACTCGCTATAATCGCCTATGCTGCCCAGACCGGCTGCAAAAAGACCTTCTTTAAGGGCCATGATATGGGTTTCGGGAACATAAGTAAATAATTTGTACAGCTTTCCCTTTACCGGGGCCAGTACCCGGCATTCCTGCAAAGCTAACCGTTCCGCGATCTTATGGTTGACACCATATTGCATATTATCCAGGTTAGTATGAAGGGCATATATGGCTATATCATGCCGTATGGCCTTGAGTAGGATCCGTTCTACATAAGACCGGCCGGTAATACTTTTGATACCGGAAAAGATCAAGGGATGATGGGCGATAACCAGGTTTATCCCCGCGCCGATGGCTTCCTCCAACACAGCTTCGGTCACATCCAGGGTCAGCAGGGCGCCGGTAGCCTCACCTGAGGGATTACCGACCTGCAACCCGCAGTTATCATAACTTTCCTGGTAGGATAAGGGAGCAAAGGCTTCCAGTTCCTGGAGAATATCTTTAATTTGCATACTTGAAGGAACAATTATACCAGGATCCATAATCCTGATCCCTGCAAAAATAGGACTATTTACTACCAATTAAAACAAGTAGCCGGAACTATGCAAGTCCGTATCAAAGAAAACAGTTGGATGGCCCGGCTAGCGGCATGGAACCTGAAGGAAGCTACCATCGCGTTTACCCTGGGTCGTACGATTCATCTGCACCATTGCAGCCGCGCTGAATTTTTAGCTGCACCTCAATGGGTATGTCATGAATTGCAACATATCGCACAGTTTGAAAAATACGGGTTGATTCCCTTTACGTTACGCTACCTCTGGGAAAGCATCTTTAAGGGTTACTACTACAACAAATATGAAATAGAGGCCCGGGAAGCGGAACAGAACAGAAACTTGTTAAGTGGTGTGGAATTTATCTGATAGGTCTATACTTTTTCGTTCTTCCAGGTAAACCATGGCCTCACCCACAATAAAAAAGCTACCCGTAATCAATAAGGTATCTTCCGGTTTCAATTGCGTTAAGGCGGACTGAACCGCTGCAGGAACCGTAGGATAAGGTGTCCCCTCTATACCCTGTGCCGCCGCAAATGCCGCCAGTTCTGCTGCAGGTAAAGCCCTGGGCATATCCGCCTGGGTAAAGTAATAAACAGCCTGTTCCGGGAAAAATGCCAGGCTGGCCGACACATCCTTATCCTTGACAAATCCGCAAACAACATGAAGGGTGGCATCGACACCCAGGCCCCCCGAATCCCTTAATGATTGCAGGTTTTCTGCCAGGAAGGCCATACCGGCCGGGTTGTGGGCCACATCCAGGATAATATTCGGCTTTTGTTGTATCCAATCCCAGCGCCCCTGAAGCCCTGTTGCCGCTTTGACGGACAGCAATCCCTCCCAGATCTGTTCCTGGCTCACCTGCCAGCCCTGCTGCTGTAAGATTCCGAAAGCAGTGAGCACTGTTTTCAGGTTGCGGGCCTGGTAAGTACCCAACAGATCTGTGGAAAAAGTATAGATCTTTTGTTCCCCTGTGTGAATAGCCTTATAAGTCTGGCTCCTGTCATCCTGTCTCACCCGGACCATATCCCAGAAACTGTCGGCAAACAATACCGGGCATTGCTTTTTTAAGGCTTCCAGGAAAAAAAGCTGCTCGGTCTCCGGCTGCGTTTCCCCGATCACCACCGGTACTCCTTCTTTGATGATCCCGGCCTTCTCCATAGCAATTTCAGCCAGGGTATTGCCCAGGATATGGGTATGATCCAAACCGATATTGGTAATGACAGATAGCTCAGGATGTAGGATATTGGTACTGTCCAGCCTGCCCCCCAAACCGGTTTCAATAACTGCTATATCTACCTTATACTCAGCAAAAGCAGCAAAAGCCATGGCTACATTCAGTTCGAAATAGGACGGATCAATCTCCTCCACGGCAGGGCGCATTTTTTCTACAAAACCCACCACAAAATCTTCTGACACCGGCACCCCGTTGATCCGGATCCGCTCCCGGAAATCTTTAAGATGCGGGGAAGTGTATAAT
>CAZFKK010000304.1:0-3984 GCA_964519735.1 uncultured Taibaiella sp. | reverse complement strand
TAAGATAATATACCCGGACACCGCCCGCAATACTAAATTTTTCCAAAAAAATTGGGCCATCTGAAATTTATCCATTTACTTTGTATTTCAAAGTACTTTTATGAATCCAAATGACAATAACGATAAGTCACTGGAGACCCTGCAGGAAATCCGTAGCATCATGGAGCGTTCTGCCCGTTTCCTATCCTTAAGTGGCTGGAGCGGGGTGTGGGCGGGTTTTGTGGCTTTGGTGGGCGCCATAATAGCTAATGTTCAACTAAAACAGTACTATATAGCTTATAATGCCCGGGCCTCTTTTCAAGGTAGTGATTTTATGACACTCCGGAATAATTTGGTTTTTCTTGCCATAGGTGTTTTCTTATTAGCTTTAGCAGGGGGTATCTATTTCACTTACCGGAACAATAAACCTACCGGCCAACCGATCTGGAATCATGCCTCCCGAAAGATGGTGATCCATCTCCTCATCCCCATGGCTGCCGGAGCTTTCATGGTTTGTGCCTTCCTCTGGAAAGGAGACTGGGCCTATGTAGCTCCCACCTGTCTCATTTTCTATGGCCTGGCCCTCATTAATGCAAGTAAGTACACACTTTCAGATATCAAATACCTGGGCCTGACGGAAGCAATTTTAGGCGTTATCGGCCTCTTTATACTTCCCCATTATGGCCTATATCTTTGGGCATTCGGATTCGGGATATTGCATATCGTATATGGCATGATCATGTGGCGTAAATACAAGCAGTAATGAGAAAAGAACTGGAACAACTCAATAAGGTTTTTGACAGCAGGATCAGGATCGGTATTATGAGTGCCTTAATCGTGAACGAACAGATCAACTTTAATGATCTCAAGACATTGGTCGATGCCACGGATGGTAACCTGGCCACACACCTGAAAACCCTTGAAGATCATCAATACCTAAAAGTGGAAAAAGGGTTTGTCGGCCGGAAATCCAATACAACCTATACCCTTACGCCTGCCGGGGAAAAAGCATTTCGCCATCATATTGACGCCCTTGAAAAAATCATCAAAAGCATCCGCTAATTTTTTTGCCCTTTCACTTTGTAATAAAAAGTACTTTTAAAAATACAGCACAGAACAACACCTTCTTTAACCTGATTATTCTTATCTTTTAACCTTTCAATTTTTAATCATGGATACACAACCCAATTTAGAGACACCTGGCCATGTACCTCCCGCCCCTACCTTCAGCAATTTCTGGGAAACCAACAAAGTGATGTTCAAAGGCCTAATGATCGGCTTCCTCATGTTACTGATGATCATCCCTGCCGCCCTCATTTCAGATTTAGTGCAGGAGCGGGCGCAACGACAGCAAGCAGTGTTTGAAGAAATCAGTGGTAAATGGGCCGAACCACAAACGGTTACCGGCCCCATACTGATGTTACCTTATCAAGAATACAACAGGCAAAGCGATGGGAAAGTAATCCTGCAGAAAAGCACCGCTTATGTACTTCCCGGTCAATTGGATATTAAGGGCCGTCTTTCTACGGAAAAACGGCACCGAAGCCTTTATGAAGTCACGCTCTATCGCACAGACCTTACACTTACAGGTTCCTTCGACCCTTTAAAATTACAGGCATTAAACATAGATCCGGAAAATGTACTCTGGGAAGAGGCCCGGCTCATGTTAGGTCTGAGTGATGCCCGGGGACTTGAAGATGAAGTACAACTGGAATGGAACAATAACTCTTACACCCTGGAGGGAGGCCTCCCCGAAAACCAGGCCCTTACCGCCGGCTTAAATATACCCGTTCCCTGCGATAAGGCACAGGCCAACACCTTTCATATAAAATTAAAGGTCAAAGGCTCTTCCCATCTGTACTTTACACCCGTAGGCAAAGTGACCACCGTGCAACTACAATCTCCCTGGAAGGATCCCGCTTTTGACGGAAAGTTCCTGCCCAATAACCCGGAGGTCAGCGAAAGTGGCTTTAATGCACAATGGAAAGTCATGCAAGCCTCCCGAAACTTTCCGCAAGTCTGGGCCAATAGCAGTCAGAATCTTGCCGAAGCTTCCTTTGGGGTGAAACTTATCCAACCTACCGATTCCTATGCCAAAACAGAACGCTCGGTAAAGTATGCCTTGCTGTTTATCGGACTTACCTTCGCTGTCTTCTTTTTCATGGAATTATTACAGAAGAAGCAAGTACACCCTTTACAATATTTACTGGTCGGCATTGCCCTCACCGTATTCTATACCCTTTTACTTTCCTTGTCCGAATACCTGGGCTTCAATACAGCCTATGCTATTGCGGCATCAGGAACCATCACCCTTATAGGCCTGTATGTCCGGACCATTTTTAAAAAGAACACCATTGCCCTCGGGTTCACGGTGGCCTTAGGCGCCTTGTATGCCTACATTTTCTTTCTTATCCAATTGCAGGATTATGCGCTGCTATTCGGCAGTATAGGCCTGTTCATCGTGGTCGCTCTTGCGATGTATAGTTCCCGTAAAGTCGACTGGTACGCTATCGGAAAAAAACTTCCTGATACCCTAAAATAAGACTTAGGGAAAAATTTAAAAGTTTACTCAAAGGTATCCACAAGCGTAAGCTCAAAGTGGGTACCTTTTTGGGTATACTTCAGGAGTTGCACACCTAACTTTATAGAGAACTTCTCTTGCATCCCACCACATTGTTCACTATTTTTGAGTGCACAGCAAACAAAAGGTCCATACAGAGGCTATAACAACAGCCAAGACATCGGAAACCCTGCAGAGAAGAATAGACAAATCAATCCGCGATTTGAACTCAAGAAAAAAGTAAACACACTAATAATTAGGCTGGACAATAACTTAAATGATAAGTTTAGCGGAGTTTGACGTTGCTTTTAGACTCATTTATTTAGTTTATAAATTTCTTTCAACATTGCTGGCACAAATAATTTATGGAATGGTTTTACAGGCATGATATATATTAGTAGTGAGATTAAATAACAATATTGTAACTTTCTCTTGTAATTTTTTATGCTTTTTAGTCGAGGAACTCCTATAAAATTTTTAATTCGTTCTTTGTGTGTTTCACGAATGAAAAATTTCATGTACGTTTGAATCAAAAAAAATCCTAAATATCATGAAAAAAATCACACCAATCCTACTATTTGCTTTCGTGGTAGTCTTTATTCTCGCCGGCTGTAAAAAGGAAAAAGAAATAGAACAGAAAAAGGAAGAACTTGTTGTTTACCATCTTAGCGATATCGCCAATGCTGCAGTAAAGGATGCAAAATGCGGTATCGATCTTGCCAATGGTAAGCTGTATACCGTTGTCCAAGGTCGGGATCATCAGGAAGATATTGATATTGCCTATGGTTACATGAGTAATGATGGTGTCGAAACCCGGTGCTTTTTAAGTTTAAGTTATGCAGGCTGTTTTTGCGGCGGATCTTCCTATTTTTCTTTCGGTGACCAACCTGACAGACAGGGGTATTCTTCCTATTCTGTATTGAATGACACTAAAATCAAGCCCGGCAAACCAAGTATTGATTTTGATGGGGTAGCCTCTGCCGGAACGAAGGCTGCTCTTGATGCAGTATTCAATGACAATCCCGGAAACAGTAGCACAGATCAAGTATTTATAGCAGACCGGCAGGACAATCTTGAAACGAAATTCACATTATTTACTACTGTAACAGGCAAGCGCGGAATTATCCGTGTAAAACCCTACACCAAAAATACTGCGCTAAATTATCACCTACAGGAAAATAAAATTTCGATAGATATTCTGGTAGAAAAATAAAGCAGCTTGAAGGCCAAAATATTTCCGAAAGAAATAATTCAGTCTTTATCGAAACTTATGACATACCATGAAGTACACTAGCTCTCCAGAGAGGGTCTTTCAGTCATTTCCAGAGGCAAGGACTATTAAAAATCTTGAAAAGTGGCCCAGTGGGCCCAATGACCAGGAATATGCAGGAATCTACATCATAGAGTAAGTAAGTATTGTACAACTACTACCAATTTTTATATAA
>CAZFKK010000303.1:0-3987 GCA_964519735.1 uncultured Taibaiella sp. | reverse complement strand
TGCATCTTATCATCCACCATGTGATGCAGCTTGATCATATAAATGATACCCACTGTAGCTTTCTGGTGGAAGCGCTCGCCGGTTTCACCATCATACAGGTAAGTATGTCCGAAACTAGGCAGACCTGCATCTTCAATGTATTTCTTGATCTCATCGCTGGAAGCTCCGTCAAAGATCGGCGTAGCAAAACGCAGCCCCAGTTTTTCACCGGCCCATCCCAGGATGGTTTCATAAATCTGTCCGAGGTTCATCCGGGAAGGTACACCCAACGGGTTCAGTACAATATCAACAGGCGTACCATCTTCCAGGAACGGCATATCTTCCGCCCTTACAATTTTGGCGACGATACCTTTATTCCCGTGACGTCCGGCCATCTTATCCCCTACTTTCAGCTTACGCTTCACAGCAAGGTAAACCTTAGCCAGCTTCAACACGCCTGTAGGCAGTTCATCTCCGATAGACAGGTTGAATTTCTCTCTTTTGTAGCGCCCCAGCTCTTCGTTATATTTAATATTGTAGTTGTGCAACAACTGGTTCACCAGGTCATCCGTTTCCGTATCTCCGGTCCAGCCCAAAGGATGTACATTCTGATAATCTACGGAATTAAGCACTTTGGAAGAGAACTTACCTCCTTTACTGATTACAGGCTCTCCATAGGTATTGGTCACGCCCTGGGATACTTTATCCGCAAGCAGCACCTGTAACTTTTCGAGCAGCAGGCGTTTGATCTCTTCAGCACTTTGCTGATGCACTTTTTCAATTTTATCCAGCTCTGCTTTTTCTTTTACCTTGGCATTTTTGTCCTTCTTGGCCCGTTGGAAAAGACGTTTTTCAATAATAACCCCTTCTACGGAAGGAGAGGCTTTTAAAGAGGCATCCTTAGCATCACCGGCCTTGTCCCCAAAGATAGCCCGTAACAGTTTCTCCTCAGGAGTAGGATCACTTTCTCCTTTAGGAGTGATCTTACCAATCAGGATATCCCCTTCTTTAACATGAGCCCCGATACGGATGATCCCATTCTCGTCCAGGTCCTTAGTCGCTTCTTCAGAGATATTAGGGATATCGGAAGTCAATTCCTCCTCACCCAGTTTCGTATCTCTCACTTCCAGCTCGTATTCATCAATGTGTACGGAAGTAAACAGATCTTCACGTACTACTTTTTCGTTGATTACGATCGCATCCTCAAAGTTATATCCTTTCCAGGGCATGAAAGCTACTTTCAGGTTACGGCCCAAAGCCAGTTCACCATCCTGTGTAGCATATCCCTGTGTCAGGAAGTCTCCTTCTTTCACCGACTGTCCTTTTCTGACACCCGGGCTCAGGTTGATACTGGTACTTTGGTTGGTCTTTTTGTATTTGGTCAGTTTATAGATCTTCAGATCCTCTTCAAAAGAGACCAGGCGTTGTTTTTCGTTACGGTCATAACGTACATGGATTTCATTGGCATCCACATATTCCACAACCCCTTTGCCTTCAGCATGGATCTGAATACGGGCATCTCTTGCTGCTTTACCTTCCAGGCCGGTTCCAACTATAGGCGCCTGCGGACGAATCAGCGGAACCGCCTGACGTTGCATGTTCGAACCCATCAGGGCACGGTTGGCATCATCATGCTCCAGGAAGGGAATGAGGGAAGCAGACAACCCGACAATCTGGTTGGGCGCCACATCCATATATTCCACTTCGCCGGGCTCCAGGATAGGGAAATCCCCGGTCTGACGTGATTTTATTTTTTCTTCCAGGAAAGAGCCTTTGTCATCCAAAGGAACATTGGCCTGGGCAATTTTCAACTCATCTTCTTCTTCCGCACTCAGGTAAATTTCATTTTTCAGATCTACCCTGCCCTCTGTAACCTTACGGTAAGGTGTTTCGATAAAGCCCATATCGTTGATCTTGGCATGCACACAAAGTGTGGAGATCAGACCGATGTTCGGACCTTCCGGTGTTTCGATCGTACACAAACGCCCGTAGTGGGAATAGTGTACGTCCCGAACCTCAAAGCCGGCACGCTCACGACTCAAACCACCTGGCCCGAGCGCGGAAATACGACGTTTGTGCGTAATTTCTGAAAGCGGGTTGGTCTGATCCAGGAACTGGGACAGTTGTGAGGTACCAAAGAAAGAGTTGATTACAGAACTTAAAGTACGGGCATTGATCAGGTCAATCGGGGTAAACACCTCATTGTCCCGGACATTCATACGTTCGCGTATAGTACGGGCCATACGGCTCAGACCTACACCAAACTGTGCATATAATTGCTCCCCGACCGTACGTACGCGACGATTGCTTAAGTGATCAATATCATCAATCTCGGCCTTGCCGTTAGAAAGGCGCACCAGGTATTTGATGATGGCAATGATATCTTCTTTACTTAATACTTTCTTCTCGTTAGCCTGATCCAGCTCCAGTTTGCGGTTAATTTTATAACGGCCTACCTCACCCAGATCATAACGTTTATCAGAGAAGAACAGTTTTTCAATAATGCCGCGGGCAGTCTCATCATCCGGGGCATCACTGCCTCTTAACTGGCGGTAGATATGCTGCACCGCTTCCAGTTCAGAGTTGGAAGTATCTTTATTTAAGGTATTATAGATAATGGAATAATCACCGCTCAATTCTTCTTTTTGAATATAGATGGAATCAACGCCCATTTCCATTATGGTATCGATATAATCTTCGCTCAATACGCTGTCTCTTTCCAGGATCACCTCGTTACGTTCAATAGAAACGACTTCACCGGTATCTTCATCCACGAAATCTTCCGTCCAGCTACGCAATACACGCTCTGCCAGGCGACGGCCCAAATTAGCTTCCAGCGAACTACGGTCGGTTTGGATCTCATCGGCCATACCGAACAGGTTCAGGATATCCTTATCTGATTCAAAACCGATAGAACGCAGCAATGTAGTCACCGGGAACTTTTTCTTACGGTCAATGTAAGCATACATGACGTTATTGATATCCGTAGCAAATTCCATCCAGGCTCCTTTGAAAGGGATAACACGGGCGGAATAGATCTTGGTTCCGTTAGGATGGGTACTCTGTCCGAAGAATACACCGGGAGAACGATGGAGCTGGGATACCACCACACGCTCAGCGCCGTTAATTACGAAAGTACCGCGGGGGGTCATATAAGGGATATTGCCCAGGAACACATCCTGAACAATGGTCTCGAAATCAACGTGCTCTTCATCATTACAACTCAGGCGCAGTTTGGCTTTCAGCGGCACGGAGTAAGTCAGCCCACGCTCCATACACTCTTCGATGGTGTAGCGGGGCGGATCTATAAAATAATCCAGGAATTCCAGCACGAAGATGTTACGGGTATCAGTGATCGGGAAATTCTCTTTAAACACCCGGAACAAACCCTCCACATCCCGTTTGTCGGGTGTGGTTTCAAGCTGGAAGAAATCCTTAAATGATTGCAGCTGAATAGCAAGCAAATCAGGCGTATCAGCTACATCATGGATTTTAGCAAAATTGATACGCCCTGTTTGGGTGCGCTTTGAGACTTTAGACATAGTGTTTTACACTTAATGATGGTAAAAAACAAAATAATCCCACCACAAAAAGAGGGTTCTTTTTGTGACAGGTTTAGCAATAAATTTCAAAAAAATTGGACCAAAAGATTTTCTGCACGTACGTTTTCCCGATTAAGGGGAGGCAAAATTACGAAAGATATTATTATTGAACAAATTTTGTTCCAAAATACTGTTTTACATCACATTGGTAAATATTTAATAATCAGGAAAAAGGACTTACTCCTCATTTTCATTGCTTTGTCTTACCCGGAAATCCACATACTCTCCTTCCAGGATCCGGTTAGGCTCACTGAATTCATTAAAGGGGAGCGGCGCCTGCGTGTACACTACTGCGGTGGCTGTATCATTAATCGCCCCATCGAAGATAACCGTATATTGAAGATTGCTGCTGCTCAATATAGCTACAGCTTCGGGATAAGTGACCCCGATCAGCTCCGGAACGCTT
>CAZFKK010000302.1:0-4008 GCA_964519735.1 uncultured Taibaiella sp. | reverse complement strand
ACTACGCTGCGTATTTTCGATAATTATGTAACGGCTCATATTGTAAAGTCCCGTCTGGAATCAGAAGGAATACCTGCTTTTTTGGTGAATGAGCATACCATTGCCATGCAGTGGGTATGGGCTAATGCTTTGGGTGGCATTCAATTACAGGTAGCAGAACAGGACTTTGCCAAAGCCGGAGCTATCCTGGATCAGATCGAGCTGGATGCGGCTCAGGAACAGGAAACACCTGGCTTTACCGATGAGGATACAGACCAATTGGATCCCGGTAATAAATTGTGCATCTATTGCGGTAGCCGTAATACCAAAAAACAGGATTATGAAAAAAAGCCTGTTTTTTTAAGTTGGTTGCTTTTAGGATTTCCTTTGTTGTTCCGTTCCGAGCGCTGGCATTGTTTTCATTGCGGAAAGAGCTTTTAGGCGCAAAATGTAGTTTTTTTACCGGGAGCATTCTTTACTTTTAGGTCATTTAATTTATCTCTTTTATTCTTTTTACAGGTATGCGGATTGATATTATTACTGTAGTCCCTCAATTACTGGAAAGTCCTTTTCAGCACTCTATTATGAAAAGGGCGCAGGACAAAGGCTTGCTGGAAGTGCACGTTCATAATCTTCGTGATTATACGCCTTATAAACACAAACAGGTGGACGATTACCAGTTTGGTGGTGGGGCCGGGATGGTGATGATGCCGGAACCCCTGGTGATTTGTATTGAAGCGCTGCAAAAGGAGCGGCCTTATGATGAGGTGATCTATATGACTCCCGACGGTGAGCGGTTCGCGCAAAAAACGGCCAATCGTTTATCCCTTAAAGAAAATATACTGATTATCTGCGGTCATTACAAAGGTGTAGATGAAAGGATCAGGGAACATTTTGTAACCATGGAATTATCCATAGGTGATTATGTATTAAGTGGAGGCGAGCTGGCTGCTGCCGTAGTGGTAGACGCGTTGGGCAGGTTATTGCCTGGTGTACTTAATGATGAAACTTCCGCATTATTCGACTCCTTTCAGGATGATATGCTGGCTCCGCCTGTATATACCCGTCCTGCGGATTTTAGAGGATGGCAGGTGCCCGGTGAGCTGTTGAGCGGCGATCCTAAGATTATTGATGCCTGGCGGCAGGAAAAAGCCATGGAACGCACACGTCAGAGAAGGCCCGACTTATTGGAGGAATAACCTGGAGGTATCTAAAGATAAAGCCTATTCTGCTACTTATTCGAAATCCCATGCTCCTGCTCCTTCCCTGATCAATTCAGGTACACCGGAAGTGCAGTCCACAACCGTAGAAGCCTCCATATTGCCAATACCACCATCTACGACAATGTCCACTTGTTTCTCAAAAATGTCATGAATGGCTTCCGGGTCTGTAAAGCAGGCCACGTCACCGGTCATGGGAAGAGAGGCACTCATGATCGGATGACCTAATTCCCGGATAATAGTCTGGCAGATGCGGTGATCAGGAACGCGGATACCGACCGTATTCTTTTTTGTTTTTAAAATTTTAGGCACTTCCCTGCTGGCCTCAAAGATAAAAGTATAAGGGCCTGGCAGGGCTTTTTTAAGTAAGCGAAATATAGGTGTATCAATATTTCGGGTATAATCACTCAGATGACTTAGATCTTTGCATATAAACGAAAAATGAGCATGCTTTGGCTGTATGTTTTTAATACGGCATATTCTTTCTACAGCCTGTTGCTGGTAAATATCGCAGCCGATCCCATAAATAGTATCTGTGGGATAGATGATGATGCCGCCGGAACGTAAACATTCCACTAGGGTCTGAATATTGCGCGGTTGCGGGTTATCCGGATGTAAATGTAATAACATAAAAACAAAATTGTCGTTTGTAATATACCTTTTGTTTTCCCGAATCTATGGTGCTAAGGTTTCAATCTTTCCTTCTTCTTCCCAGTCTTCGCTCATCGTCCGCTGCTTTTTAGTGGGCATTAAAATCAATCTTAAGGTCGTATCATTGGTGAAATAGCTAATTGCCCAATTGATGAAAATAAATAGTTTATTGCGTACACTCAGGATGAGCATGAGGTGCAGGAACATCCAGGCAAACCAGGCCAGTCTTCCCTGGAAGCTAAAGGAAGGTAAATCAACAACGGCCTTTCTTTTTCCTACGGTAGCCATAGATCCCGGATCTTTATATTCAAAGGTTTTCCAGGATTGCTGTGTCCCGCCGGCCTTAAGATTCCGGGCCAGTAGTTTAGCCTGGTTGATCGCAACATTAGCTACCTGCGGATGACCTTTGGGATATAAGGGGGTCTCCATATACGCGATGTCGCCTAAAGCGAAGATGTTTTCCGTACCTTGAATTTTATTATAACGGTCAACGGTCAGCCGGTTACCCCGCTGTATTATTTCTTTAGAGAAGCCTTTAGGTATATTCCCCGATACGCCCGCCGCCCAAATCAGGTTCTGGGTCTCAATAATGCGGCCATCTTTAAGTTGTACCGTATTGCCATCATAATGTTCTACAATAGCATGGGTCCAGACCTGCACCCCTAACTGTTCCAGGTACAACCTGGATTTTACATGGGAAGCTTCAGACATAGGAGCCAGGGTTACCGGACCTCCTTCCAGAAGGTAAACATTCAGATTGCTGAAGTCCATATCGGGATAATCTTTGGGCAGAATATTCTTTTTCATTTCCGCCAATGCTCCGGCCAGCTCCACTCCTGTCGGGCCGCCACCCACTACGACAATGTTCATTATTTTTTCCAGGTCTTTCCGCTCCGTGCGGAGGGCTTCTTCAAAATTCAATAAGATACGGTTGCGCAAAGCCATGGCCTCAGTAGTACTTTTCATGGGAAAGGCATGTGCTTCGATCTGCTCATTTCCAAAAAAGTTAGTCGTACAACCTGTAGCCACCACCAGGTAGTCATAAGAGAAGTCACCGACATGAGTAACGACTTTATGTTCCTGTATATTGATGCTTTCTACTTCTGCCATCCTGATACGAACATTTCGTTTGCGTTGAAATATTTTACGAAGCGGAAAGGATATGCTGCTGGGTTCCAGTCTTGCAGTAGCTACCTGGTAAAACAGGGGTTGGAACTGATGGTAATTATAGCGGTCAATCAAAGTGATTTCGTAATCAGTATTGCTTAACTGGCGGGCAAGTTGCAGACCGGAGAATCCGGCGCCCAATATTACTAATTTCTTGTTGGGAGCAGCCATATTCATTTATTTTCAAAATTAGGCAGGGTAATCCGAAAATAAAAATATTTGTCAGGTTAAATAAGGTATATTCCGTAACATTAACTTATTGGCATTTTTGAGTTTAGAAAATATCCCTGTTTACTTTATATTTTAATTGGGGAGCTTCATTATAAGGCTTAGAAGAGCCCGAAGATCCCCGTTAAAAGCTGATTTATACCACAATACATACAAATTGTACAAATGCATAAATTCTTAACATGCGATTTTGAATTAAAATCCTACTTTTATGCCTTCAAAAAGTATATCGAAATCATGAATAAAAAGATTGTAATTCTTTCTTTGGGCATTGCTGTCTCCGGGGCATCTTACGGGCAAAAAGCAAAGATTAATGAAGCCATAAAAGAACTGGATAAAGTTGCAGAAGCCAGGATAAAAAAGGATGTTGCAGCAGAAACAGCAGCTTATCAGAAGGCTAAAGCAGCTATAGACCAGGCTGTCCGGGATGAATCCACCAAAGAAAACGCCAAAGCCTGGTTTACAAGGGCTGCAGTATATGTCGGTATGCAGGACAACGTAGAACTGAGTGAAAGTGATCCTTATAAAGAAGGTGCGGAAGCATTGAAAAAGGCAATTGAGCTGGATAAAAAATATGATAAAGACCCTCAGGCCATCAATTTGCTGGCAAACAGTGCTTTTTTCTACTACAATGAGGGGATACAAACCTACAACAATTCGAAATACAGCGAGGCTTATAAATTATTTGATGAGGGTATCAGCCTGGTAGGCCCGGATAAGGATAAGCGTTTTATATTGCTTCCTGTAATAGATACGATAAGGG
>CAZFKK010000301.1:282-4027 GCA_964519735.1 uncultured Taibaiella sp. | reverse complement strand
TTCATTTATTCTTAGGTTGTTAATCTTTCTTTCGGTAAGAGTCAGGATTTTTAAATATATGTATTTTGCTTTTGTATGCTGACCTTGCCTTAGAAATACAGTAGCGATGCTAGAATAGTATTTCATTTCCTTATGTTTCCCTTTTTCAGGCAACGTTTTTAATGCCTTAATGTAGTACTCCATACCCCCTTTAAGATCTCCCTGTGCAGAATAGACAGAGCCTAAACCATGATAAACTGCGGCTAATTGCAAAGAATCGGTTCGACTGAGTAACTTTAATAATTCCTTATAATATAAGCTGCTTTCATTTAATTTATTCATGTCCAAAGACAGGCCAGCTAAGTAAAATAGAATTTTCCCTTCTAAGTATTTATTGCCTATAAATGATGCAACGGGATATAGCCTTTTACTTTGTCTATAGGCACTATCTGGGCAACTATATACAATTTGTAGCAACTGGTTAACTTCGGATTCAAGCCTTTGATAAGTAGGGTCTCTATCATTTTGTTTATTATGGAAAATCGTGCCCGCTATGTCCTCAGCTATAAACTGTCCATAGGCGATAACATAGTTATAGGCAATGAAAAATACAATAATGCAAAGACAGCGCCCCATTTGAATGCAATATAAAAATGTGAATGCAAAATACTTGCCTTAAAAAGATAAATACGATAGGTAAATATACCTATTTTGTCTTAAAAATTAAACGTCTTTCTCACCTTTTGGCGTTACAAGTAGTTTTTTTGAATTTGAGAAATGGGGTATATATACCTATTTCTAATTATGTGGGGTGCTGCTACTTTTGATCTTCAAATGTATTCATTGATCACAAACAACAATCTTACACTTAACCACTAAAGAGAAATATCATGAGAATATTTATTTATCCCATTTTGGCTTTAAGTTGCTTTTTGAGCTTTTCATTATCACTTAATGCACAGTATTATAACCAAAGTGCTGAATTCAAAAAAGCCAACAGTGTTTGGACTTTTGGTAAACACGTTGGTCTTAATTTTAATTCTGGAAGGCCGGTTGGATTTACCGCAGATAGTTTCTCTGCTTTTGAAGGTTGTGCATCGGTGGCGGATCCGCTAACAAGTGACTTGTTATTTAGTTTCGATGGTAAAGTTGTACGCAATAAGAACTTTCAAACTATGCCGAATAGTTTCAACGTTAGTCTCGAATCTACCGTGCAAGCAGGTGTTATTGTGCCTGTGATTAATAATCCTAATCAATACTATTTAATTAGTCTCCGCGGACCATCATCGTATCAGAAATCTACGGTAATGCCTCCTTTCAATAATACTACCGGGTCTTTATTTTATTCTGTAATTGATATGAATTTAGACAACGGGTTAGGTGATATTTTGAGTAGTAAAAAACAAATCATTCTAGACTATGATTCGTTAAGCGAAAGTATGATAGCGGTACCAGGAAATAATAACGATGTTTGGTTAATTGTACACAAATTTGGAAAGCCCGTGTTCAAAGCCTATCATATCACTCAGACAGGAATAGACTCAATTCCAACCATATCTGTAACAGGGCATTTTAAGCCTACTCCTCTTTATCGAGCGCCAGGATTTTATACTAACGTTTATCCGTATTTTGTAGGTGCAATGGCCATTTCCCCAGATCGCTCTAAGCTAGCTATTGTAAGTTCGGCGGGTGGAGCCATTTTGAATTCCTACCGCATGTCAGGTGTATTAAGTTTAGGTGCAGTGGGAGTAGAGGTCTGCAATTTTGACCCGTGTACGGGTCTGGTATCTAATGCCATACAATTGCCAAGAGCTGTTTGTGGTTATGGGGTGGCTTTCTCACCCGATGCTAGTAAGCTGTATATGATTGCAGGTGATACTTTTAATATTTTTTCTTATTCTAGTTGCCTCCAGTTTGACGTAAGCACATTCGATTCATCCTCAATAGCGGCTTCAATGGAAGTAATAGCCATGGGACTACCAATAAACCCTAGTTTAGATGGGTTAGGGTATATGAGATTATATGGAGATACTATCTATATCAATTCAAAGAGTAGTCGCAGGTCCTTAGGCGCAATTATACAACCTAATCTTACAGGCATATCTTGCGATCTGCAAGTCTTCGATGCTATACCTCTTCTTGATACCCACATAGTTGCAACAACAGGTATGGGCGCACTCTCTTGTGAAATCCCTATACCATTAAAAAAATTGAGTAATGTTAACACTTTTAAAGATACTCTATTATGCGGTGAGCATTTGGATTCACCTTTATCTCTAAAACCTAGAATGCTCGATAGTAGCTATGTTTATAGATGGAGCGACGCAACCACAACTGCTATTCTTTCAGTATTTAAGGCCGGTACCTATTGGGTAGAGTATAATGATGGTTGTTGGTATTATGTGGACACATTTCACGTAGCTGTGTCCGATTTTGTAAACCCAATGATTCTTATTGATGGATTTGAATTGAGTACTGCGACAAGATATGATACTTATCAATGGTGCCAAAATAGCCACCCTATACCTGGGGCACAGGATAGCACTTATACAGTCGTAGAAAATGGTGATTATACTGTTATTGTAAGTAAGAATAAGGTATGTTTTGATACTTCAGATGTTTATAAAGTAACCAATGTAGGTATCTATAGCTCGGCTGTGTCCCCCAGAATAGTAAGTGTTTTTCCCAATCCTGCTAAAGAAATGATTTACATTAATGCGAATGGGAAAGTTGATGTAAAGCTAACCACTCTTGATGGTCGAATAGTTAATAAAGTAGTCGATGCAGTGGATATGCCCTTGAGTAATTTGGCAGATGGAATGTATTTATTGCAGATTTGTGATAAAGCAGGCAGAATAATTAAAGTAGAGAAAATTGTAAAGTCTTATTAAATTAAAATATTTTGTCAATCATAATCTGGTCTCATATTAGGGAATATATCCTAGCAGGCATGCTTCTTTCTTACAAATTGTTATGATGAAAAAGCTCTTGTTATTATTACTAACCACTATTTCAGTTGTACAGAAACAATGAATAGATATATAATATAACACGTATAACATGAAGCGACGACTATTTTATTTCTTTCTGCAAATGGAATTTATGGCAGGATTTCTGGTTCATGCGCAATATGAGAATGTTTGGACGTTCGGCCATGCTGCGGGTGTGGATTTTAATAAGAACCCGCCCGCAGCCATTAGAACGAGCATTGTTACAAATGAAGGCAGTGCATCTATAAGTGATGCAAATGGCCAACTGCTGTTTTATACCGATGGTCACTCGGTGTGGGATCGTGACCATAATATGATGCCGACAGGAACTGATTTAGCGGGACTGGGCAGGAATATTTCCCGCAGTACCTCGCAAGGTGCCCTAGTTATTCCCATTCCGGGTAATGCACATCAATATTACGTTTTTACGCTGGGTGCTATTGAGTCCGGTTTCCCGGGTAACCTGTATTATAGTATTGTGGATATGTCCCTCAATAACGGCATGGGAGACCTCCTTCCTGGCAACAAGGGTAAGCTATTGTCCATGAAAAATACAGAACATATGACCGCGGTGTCCGGCGATGACTGTAATATATGGTTACTGACCGCTTCCAGTGCTCTAGGTGTGTTTAGAATATATAAGTTGGATTACAAAGGCATTGACACCGTACCGCTTGTTTCGGATCGTATTCCGTCGACCTACTATGCTGGGGGAAATATCGGAACCATGGACATATCAACGGATCGTAGTAAAGTTGCTATTTGCCAGGGAGACC
>CAZFKK010000301.1:0-272 GCA_964519735.1 uncultured Taibaiella sp. | reverse complement strand
CTGTACGATTTTGATCCAGCTACGGGTCGGTTGAGCAGTGTGGGCAAACTTTCCAATGGTAGTACATCTAGTTATTATGGTGTAGCATTTTCTCGTGATGGTTCAAAACTTTATGCGAGTACGGCAGAAGATGGTCTTTATCAGTTCAACCTGGATTCCAATAAGAATATTTTTCAGATAATGGCATCAAGAATAAGACTTGGAACGGGGGGGATGGCGCTTAGAAGAGGACCCGATGGGAAAATCTATTGCGTAGTAGGGAGCATTCGCGA
>CAZFKK010000300.1:0-4045 GCA_964519735.1 uncultured Taibaiella sp. | reverse complement strand
CCTTATGAAGGCTGCAGTATTTCATAAACCTGGTGATATTCGCATGGATACGGTCCCTGATCCCCGGATTTTAGACGCCCGGGACATTATTCTGAAAGTAACTTCCACCGCTATTTGTGGTTCCGACCTCCATATTTTAAGTGGCGCCGTGCCGCAAGCGGATCCGATGGTCATGGGACATGAATTCATGGGCATAGTTGAAGAAGTGGGTTCTGCGATCACCCATCTGAAAAAGGGGGACAGGGTTGTTGTCCCTTTTCCCATAGCCTGCGGTAATTGCTTTTTCTGCACTCATAATGCATCTACCGCGTGTGAAAATTCAAACTATAAACATTACGGTCCTAATGGCGACATGATGGACCAGAAAGGCGCAGCACTGTTTGGTTATACCGACTTATACGGTGGCTATTCCGGAGGACAGGCGGAATATGTGCGTGTGCCTTATGCTGATATCAGTCCGAGAATTATCCCGGACCACCTTACCGATGAACAGGCCCTCTTCCTTACCGATATATTTCCTACGGGATGGTCCGCTATTGATTGGGCACAGATGAAAGGAGGTGAAGTCGTTGCCATTTTCGGATCC
This sequence comes from uncultured Taibaiella sp., assembly GCA_964519735.1. Taxonomy (GTDB): domain Bacteria; phylum Bacteroidota; class Bacteroidia; order Chitinophagales; family Chitinophagaceae; genus Taibaiella. Next base: position 3,459 of record CAZFKK010000300.1, on the reverse strand, counting down.
GGTCCTGTTGGACTCATGGCCCAGAAAGCGGCCTGGCTTCATGGCGCCAGCAGAGTCATTGCCATTGACCCCCTGGATTACCGCCTAGAAAAAGCCAGGAAGGTCAACAATGCAGATACGCTCAACCCCAATGATGTAGATGTTGTTGCTGCGATCAGGGAAATGACGGATGGACGGGGAGCGGATGTTTGTATAGAGGCTGTAGGCTTCGAGCCTGAACGCACTTTCCTGGATAAGGCAAAAGCAATAATAAACCTGGAAAAAGGATCCATGAAAGTTCTGGAGCTGTGTTTTAAAGCTGTCCGGCGTATGGGCACTGTATCCATAATGGGTGTATATGGCTCATCCTATGATAATTTTCCGCTTTACCGCATATTTGATAAAGGAATTACGATTAAACAAGGGCAAGCCCCTGTTTTGAACTATATCGATAAACTAATCGACCTGGTTAACGAAGGGAAGGTCATACTGGATGACATTATAACCCATACCCTGCCGCTTAGTGATGTAACGCACGGGTACAAAATCTTCGATGAAAAAAAAGAAGATTGTATCAAAGTAGTTTTAAAACCATAGCCGCCTCATTCTCAATTCCGGGTTTTCGGATGAATTGTTGATCCCCATCTTTACGAAGCGGTAGTGCAAATACGGGTAGAAGAAGCGCATTGATTTACCGAAGCAACGTAATCATACAACAATAGCGGACCAGCCTGAAGCTGGTTCCGCTATTGTTGTGATCCTCCGGGATCGTGTATGTGGTATTTCTTTTAGCATCCGGGGCTGATCATCTGACCACCTCGAATTTTTTGATCAAAATACCTTTATCTGTTCTTATCCGGGCAGAATAGATTCCCGAAGCTAAGGTGGCGACATTGATCTTAAGCGCCTGGCTCTGAGCTACACCGGTCTCATAAACAAGCGCGCCCAATACATTAACGATGACCACCTCCTGTATCTTTACATCCGGATGCTTGCTTTCGATGGTAATTTCATCTTTGCCCGGGTTGGGATAAAGTAAGAGCTGCCTGCTGCTTTCGTCTGTACCGGTGATGCCTACGGTTTCAATACGGACATCCTGGCTAAGCTCATCCGAGCCGCAGGCATTGGATACTTTCAGTACTACTTTAAACAAAGCAGAGGAGGTATAGACATGGGTAGGCGATTCATCAGTCGAACTTTGACCATCTCCGAAATCCCACTCATACAGGGCTACATTCTGGGGATTGACGACAGTAAACTTGCGCTTGCCTAATTCTTCGTTGGATAAATCAGTTATGGTAACAGCATCCACCGTTGCTGCAGGCAGGATGGCAATATTAATAGTATCCGTCGCACTGCATTTATAGGCTGTCGTAACAACCACAGCATAAGCATTAGCGGTTGAGGCGGTAACTTTTTGGGTAGTGGCTCCGGTATTCCACGAATAGGTAGCCCCGGCATTTTCTGCATCCAATGTGATTGGTTTACCATCGCAAATGGCGGTATCATTACCCAAATTGACGATAGGCAAGGGACGCATAGTGACCACGGTGCTGCTTGTCAAGGTACAAAAATCTGAGCTGGTGATCAACACATCATAAGTGCCGCCTTTATCCACCGATATCGTTTGCGTAGTCGCCGCATTGTTCCATTTGAAACTGCTGCCGGCATTCCCCGCATCTAGTGTAACGGATGCTTCATCGCACAAATCTATCGTTGGCGGCAGGTTGTTTTTAGGTGTAATACCCGCGACCACTTTCAGGGTGTCTGATCCTTTGCAGCCGTTGGTTGCGGTAACCTGGACATAATAAGTGCCCGCGGCGCTCACATTCAGGGTTTGCGCAGCACTGTTATTGCTCCACAAATAAGCGGCGCCCGGATTTCCCGCATTCAGTACAAAAGAGGTACCTGCACATAGCGCAGTATCGTTGCCCAGGTTGACCACAGGGTTTGCTTTTACCGTCGCTATTACAGGAACACGGGCCGACTCACAGCTATACGAATTGCCGGCAACAGTGGACGATACATAGTAAGTAGTGGTTGACGTCAAACCTGGCGTGGTATAGGTACTGCCGGTCCTTAAGGACGTTCCGCCTGTTGCCTGTCCGTACCAGTTTAAGATAGCCCCTGACGAGCCTGCGGCAGACAGGTTCACCGTGCCATTGCCGCATCGCTCTCCGGCGGTAACGGCCGGGGTAGTCACGTTAGCCAATACGATACGAATGGAGTCGGCATAACAATAATTGCCACCGGTACCGATCCTGACCCTGTACCATTTACCGGCAGTAAGATTGCTTTCCGTATAGTTAACCGTGGTGGCTGTTGAAATATCCGACCAGGTATTGTTGTTCAGGGAACTCTGCCATAAAAGGCTGCCGGCAGCATAACCCGTATTGGGCTTCAGCGATAAAACCGCGTTTCCTGACGGGCAAATAGTGTCGGAAACGGCTGAAACCACGAACCTGGAAGCCTGGAAGGAAAGCTGGATCGTATCATTGACATTGATGATATCTGCAAAACCATTGGGTAAAGCCACCCATGCTTTGATCACAGAAGGGCTGCTATTGGATAGACTTACATTGCCCAGGATCACCGTGTCCACATTTTTCCCGGAGGAGCCGGAACCCGGCACTAAAGTGCCTGTGTAATTGACTACCGGTTGGGGGACACCGTTGACCGTCCAATGCAGTTCAAGCCCCGTAATATCATTGATACCCGCATTATTAATAGATAGGCTGATGGATTGTTGTCCGGCACAAAAGCTGGGCGATGGTGTAATAAAGGATATGGCCCCGGCATTGTTGTACCCTGCTGCAGGTTGCTCAAAAGCCCCTATAGTAGGCCTGGCCGGCCTTATGTTTCCCAAAATATCATTCGGTACATCAGACATCAGGTTCTCTCCGGCGGCAATCAATGCAGGCTCCTGCACCGCGAAATTGGCCATGCCCGGGTTCACAAACATAGGATCAGCGGCAGGAGCGCCTGCTTCCAAAAGGGGATAGGCAGCCTGAAAAGCGGCCTGGGTAGCATATGCAGTTGTGTAATACCCATAATTCTGAGCCCCTGCCTGTGTCGATTTGACATAAAAATTATTCTTTTGCGCATCAGCTATACTATTGGCGGCATTGTAATAAAAACCATACTTTATGCCTGAAGAGCCGCCTGTGATGGCCACATTGTTATTTTTCAGGCTTAACCCATTGCTGGCTCCGGTGGCGTAAATGCCATGATTGGCTGAGGAACCGCTAAGCAACTGATCAATAACAATGGTATTGTGATAAACCAGGTTATAGGGCGCTGCATTGAAATAAATGCCGTATATCAAGCCACTCATATTCAAGTGGTAAATGGCATTATTGGCGATCAGCACAGGATCTGTCTGTAAGCCGTCTCCGGCAACATTGATGGCATAACAAGCCCCGCTGAATCCGTTCAGTCCACCGGGATGATGGATACGGTTGCCCCTGATTTCCAGGTTAG
>CAZFKK010000299.1:0-4053 GCA_964519735.1 uncultured Taibaiella sp. | reverse complement strand
CTGAAGTCGTGTTCGCTACCTATAGCGGCGGTAATACATCCGGCACCTATAGGAGTCAATGCGGTACCTATGACCAGGATGGTCATTTGTATTCAGGCTCCGAGACTATCGGGATCGGGTTGCCGGCAACAACCGGGGCATACCAGATCAATTATGCCGGCAACCGGGATTGTGGTATTTCCAAATTCCATACCTCGGGAAACAGGTTACTCTATTGCACTTATCTGGGCGGATCTTTACTGGAATTGCCCCAGAGTATGGCGGTGAACAAGAGGAACGAGTTAGTGATCGCGGGCTATACCTATTCGAAGGATTTTCCAATAGCAGGGACTACTTACCAAGCGGGCATTGCCCAATACAGCAATGCTTATGTCGCAAAATTGTCCGAGCAGGGAGACCAGTTGGTTGCTTCTACTTACCTGGGGTACAGGCATGCGGACTCTTTAATCGTGATGATGAATGTCGCTAAGATGGAGTTGGATAAGGAGGATAATGTATGGCTGGCATTTAATTATATTTACCCCACGTACGGGCAGATGCCCACCACCGCCAATGCTTATATCGCAAGCCCCCGGGCGAAGGATTATGATGTGGTATTAGCACAGCTATCTTTTGACCTGAAGGACCTGCGTTATTGTACTTACCTGGGCGGTCAAAGCGATAATGTATTGGAAGATTTTATCATTAATCATAGTAATGAACTTTACTTCGCTATGGGCACGGGGGATCCGGACATACCGACATTAAATAGTAATTTGTTGAATAGTCAGGGATATGCAAGGACAAAGAATAAGTTGATCGGTAGAATCGATGCCAACAGCCATAACCTTATTCAGTCAGGATATGTAGCAACGAGCGGAAATGATTTAAAACTTAGTTACGATAAGCAGAATAACATGTATGTTGTGGGCTATGCTTTGGCGCGGGATAATAAGGATACTTTTCACGCGTCGGCCTGGACACCTGATTTTTCTTCACTCCTAAAGGGGATCGGGAACAACGCGTCCCAGGTGTTCAATGGGAAAAGTAGCAAAAACGTTTTAACCGTAGTAGTCGATGAATGTGATCGCCTGTATATAGGCAGCCGGTATAGAGTGAATGGAAATTTGAATACGGTAGATTCTTTCCCCTATTCCGAGGGCTTTTGGTTTGGGGTGATCAGTGCCGATATGACAACAGTAGAATTCGCTACCCATTTCGGAACGGCAGCAGACCATAACCACGACGGTCATGGACGTTTTGACCCCTATGGCTTTATTTACCAGAATGTATGTTCCGAGTCACCCCGTTTCCCAACCACGGCTCATGCAGCCTTCCCGGTTAAAGGCAATGCGCCGAACAATCCGGATAATATCAGTTATAAGATCCGTTTGAGTAAAGGGCTGGTGCGGGCGAATGCTGTATTGCCGGTTAACGCGAGTGATACCGGATGTGTCCCTTATACCCTGAATTTTGAAAATTATTCTTATGCGGACTACCCGGTGACCTATACCTGGGATTTCGGAGACGGCACGCCTGCCGTCGCTGCAAAGGAACCTACTCATACCTTCACGCATCCGGGTACCTATTGGGTAAAACTGCATGCTTACAGTCCCCGCTCCTGCAATATGGAAGCCTGGGATTCTGTAAGAATAGTGGTCTTCCCGGTGGATCCGGTCGCTGTTACCCTTCAGGACACTTTGATTTGTAATGAAGTGGCTTCCCTGCGAATGACCGGTCAGGTGGCGGATCTTCGTGCTAGTTATGTATGGAACTGGATGCCCCCGGAGTGGGTCCTGGAAGGACAGCATACCGCTTCGGTGCTTATAGATCCGCCTGTTTCCGGTTATCTGGTTTTAAAGGTAACGGATACTGCTAAATTTTGTTCCTATGGCATGGATAGTGCCAGGATTCAGTATTATCCCAGGTTGTTACAACTGTCTAACAGAGATACCATAGTGTGTCAGACGCATACGATCCCGCTGGCGGTAACTGTTTCAGAAGGATACGAGGTACGTTGGCGCTCTGCTAATCCTATAGCCAACGATACCGTTGCCCTAACGCGATTAACGACCCTCAGGTCCGATTTTGTTCAGGTTGTCGCTTCCCATCCTTTATGCGGAGATACAAGTACCGGTTTCCAGGTTACGGTAGATACCTTGCGCTTAGTTAACTGGTATCCGAACCGGGATAGTGTATGTGTGGGCGAGACGATAACAATGGATATCCAGTATGTCGATTCGAGCGTCCTGGCTTTTACATTAGCTATCGCGGGACAATATGTAGCCAGTATGAGCGGCAGCAAGGGCTATGTTGTCGCCTTAACCGATACCGGCGCTTTGCCCCTTGCACTTCATGTGGATTTCCGTGCCTGCCCGGATACGGGTAGTGTCCGCCATGTGTACGTCGCCCCCAATCCGAAAGTATATTTAGGCGCCGATAGCAGCCTCTGTTACCAAGGCAATCCGATAGTGCTACAGAATCTCGTTAATGCCGCGGCCGAACGATACCTTTACCGGTGGAATACAGGTGACACAACTCGATCTATACGAATCACCACACCTGGCCACTATAGTTTAACACAAATCTCACCATCTTTAGGATGCAGCGGCTCCGAAACAATAGAAATCAGAAAAGATTGTTTTACTATAATGCCTAACGCTTTTAGTCCAAATGGTGATGGGGTCAATGATTATTTCTTTCCCCGCGAGTTACTCAGCCGGGGTATGCGTGCTTTCCGTATGCAAATTTTTAACCGTTGGGGGCAATTGATGTATGAAACCAACTTTCTGAGGGGACGAGGCTGGGATGGTCGTTTTAATGACCGGGAGCAGCCTGCCGGGGTCTATATGTACAAGATAACTCTTGAACTGCCACACGATAAAACAGAATACTATGAAGGCAATGTGACTTTAGTCCGATGACCTGCATATTATTTAGCCTCTTTATGTCGATAGTAGGGATTCTGAATTTATGAATAGCATGAAGACTTTTTATGGAAAATATACAGCTCTACTGCTAGGCATTGGCCTGTTTTATGCAGGCTGTTCGGATGGTGATGGCCTTATTCGGTCTGAACTGAACTTTGAAGAGATGTATAGAATGGAGGCGGGTAAGGATAGCCTGTATGTCGAATGCGATATCACACACCCGGATCTCGAAGAGTTATTAGTTTTGCCTCGGTGCGGGACCTGGAAAATACAGAAGGCAGATACCAATACCCGGGTCGGGAGCCCAACAGGAAATGATCGTGCCCCGGCTCTTAAGCGTCACGATACATCCTGCGTGCGAACAACTTTATTCCTTCTTGGCAAAACCTAGCGAAGCTCTAATATGATAATTACAGATATAGCTAGGCCTTCAGCTTCCACATCGAACCGTTTTTGGTTGTTGTTTTTTCCAAAAGCCCTTTTGACACCAGCTCGTTTAGCACTTGTTCGCTTTCGTTTCTCGGCGTTCCTGATAGTTCGGAAAATTCTTTTGCGGTAAGCGAATGATATTTTGAAAAAAGTGTTTCCCAGTTTTTACTGTATTCACTTTTGATCGCATGGGGATGAAGTTTCAAAACCGCCATTTCATAAAAAGCATAGGGTTTCGTCCCATATACCAATTCTCTGGCGCCATCGCTGCCCTCAAAAAACAGGGTAGGAAAACCTCTGACGCCATAGTCCTTTGCTACTTTCAAATCCTCCTCGAACAATGTTTTGGCCCTGCCTTCAAAGTCTGATTTTAATGGCACGACATCCAATCCTACATTTTTAGCCGCCGTTGCCATGTGCTCCCATTTGGCAATGTTCTTTTTCTGCAGGAAAACCATTTCCCGCAATTCTCTTAGCAACAAAATGGCTTTGTCATGGTCCTGCAATTGTGCAGCTTTGAAGGCAATGGAAGGCGGGTAAGAAGAATTCAAGGGGTCTTGCAGCCAAACATCCCCGTCAATAGGCATATCGTAGTAGGCGCTTACTTCGTCCCAATGGTGTGCCACATCAGACGGTTTGCTGATACCTCCGCCGTTGTAGCGTATCCGCCCTACTAACCGCATATTGTTGGAAAGCTGACCATCTGCTAGCTTTG
>CAZFKK010000298.1:0-4059 GCA_964519735.1 uncultured Taibaiella sp. | reverse complement strand
GAATAATTATGCCTTTAATTATCGGATGAACGAAATCTTTACCGTCGTTGTTAAAAAAGTCACACAAGTCTGTAATTAATTGCCCGAGCTCTTTATGCGGTGGTGGCGTATGGACTACTTCATCTGTTGCATGATTGGCTACAAATATATCATTGCTATTTCTAAACAGCCCTTCCTCTGTCTTGTCTTCAAGCGTATTCCATGAAATGAGTTGATGAATATTTAATAGGGATTCTGGTGTCAGGTCATCACATTTATGTTGTACAATGTGTCGCATGGTCAGAAAGTTGTTCATAATCATCTGTTCTGACTTATTCTTTGGCTTTCTTTCCTTCTGAAGCATTTCTTTCGCCACTTTTCTGGTTGTATTGGCACCTTCCATTTGACTACTTGATATCGCTTCTTCCATGATGGAATTGACCATATACTTTGTCTTATCGGTTTCTGCGATACCAATGTTACTTCCTAGCGTTCCCCCTATATGAAGATCAAATTCATGTAACAGTTTTTGAATATATTCAGTGACATAGTAGGTAAAAGCGTAATTGCCAAAAGTAATCTTCTGACTACGCAGCCATCGGTCAAATTTTACAACATTCCATAAATCTACAGAACTTATATCTGTCTTTTTATATTTTATCTTGTCCCAATACAAATATTCATTTTGTATTGGTTTTAAAACACCATTAATCTCTAAATTAACCTTTTGCGTGATCGTATGCTCATCACGTGTATATTTAGGTGCTTTTTCTATCATAACAACTATTTCAAACAAAACTATGTAAAAAGTGTGAGATTTTACTATAATCTCGCACTTTTGAAAGACGAATTGTCTCGTCCTAAAAAACTTTACAATTTAACCATTAGTCCTAAAAAGATTTTATAGATTTTTCTGCCCGGCATTGTCGCTCTACAGCGTATAGATTCTGGATCATGGCCAATACTGTTTAAAAATTACAATTATGCATTATATATTTCACGACCAAAACAAGATTTTCTATGGCTAAATATGCCATGACAATTCAATTTATAGTAAAATAAACAAAAACTGTATGACTGATATGAAAGACTAAAAATGCCGCAGAAGCCGTGAGGAACAGCCACCGTTTGAAAGGCAAGTTAAAATTAAATGAATTACCGATAAGAGAGATTCCCATTAGCCAAAATAAAGGAGTAAATGCCGGTGCTGAAAACCCAATAAGACTAGTGCTCCATTGGCTGTATGGGAACCTAATCAATATTATCCAGGACACAAAATATAAAGTTAACCCGAATGTGTAAAGAGATAAGCCCATCCTTTGCTTGGGTGTTGAAATATTTAAAGGCATTAAAAATGCTACTGCGAAAAGCATGGATCTGGAAATAAGTTCCCCATATACTAAAAGTACCGGAATGTCTCTTGAAAACACATTTGGCTGGTAATTCTCAGGTAATTTGTTACTCAAAGAAATATTCCAAGCCAGAACTGGTAAAATCAAAACGAAACAGTTCAATAGACAACTTTTTAGCATCTTGAATATACCGCCAGCATCCTGGAAAACGTAAATTATAACTCATACTTGTGTCTTGTCATTTTCAGGTGAGGAAAGATCTTCTATTGAACAAAGTATTCATACTAATAAAAACAATAGATTAAGGTCGGCTACCTCAAAGCTTAAATAGGGCTTCACTGAGGTTCGCAATTATGGAGGGACGGAAAAGGCAGGAAGGAGCATTATGGATAGCCTTTACTTCTTTTGTTTATTTATCTTTTCCACTTTAACCAATCTCCCTTCCTGATTGAAAATCCGTAACAGGTAGAGTCCATCAGCAAGATCAGCTATGGCAATCTCGGTGACCCCTGAGTGTCGCATCAGGCTACGCCCATCTACACTACACAACTGAATCTTTGACGAAGACCCGGCATTTTTAATATAGATCCTATCATTTGAGGGATTAGGATAGACCTGTATATCTTTTCCCATTTGACCGACAGCGTTGATCGTCGTCTTCCAGTTGGTCACCTTGTACACATCGGAGGTATCCACACACACGTTATCAGCGCTGACTATTACCCTATAATCCCCGTTTGCTGTTACTGCATACACAGAATCCGTCGCGCCCGGAATTGGCTCGTCCTCCAGGAGCCATTGATAGGTACCAAAAGGTGTAGTGGTACTCAGATCAAAGCCGTTGACACTAATCTCCGGGAACAGTGCACATTCCGGACTTAGCTTAGCGACAAACACATCAGTACTTCCTGCCGAGGTGAGCGTGTCCAGATCTGAACCGGAACCAAAATAAGCGCCGGCAAGCGGGAAAAAGCCGGCAAAGTAGACATTACTGCCAGGATCTACCGCTACGCCATAACTATAGTCGTAGCCGGTGCCACCCATACTTTTAGCCCAAAGACAGTGCCCGCTGCCATGATCATACCGGGCTACGAATACATCCGAGTTGCCCATGGTAGTCAATGTTTCCGTATGATCTGACGGGCCAAAATCGGCTACCCCTTCAAAATAACCTGTTATGTACACATTGCCCTTTACGTCTACGGCCACATCGCGGCTCTGATCAATACCAGTACCTCCTATTCTGTTCGTCCAGCGGTAGGTACCATCCGCATCGTATTTGGCCAGAAACACATCCGCATTTCCTGCAGAAATGATGGTATCGGCATCTGCTCCGGAGCCAAAATAGGCTTCCTTCTCAAAATGACCGGTAACATAGACATTACCCTCCTCATCCGCGGCTATGCCCCAACCATAATCGCCACCGGCACCGCCTATACTTGCTGACCATTGATAATCCCCCTTAGTATCGTACTTTGCCAGGAACACATCTTCCCAACCTGCCGATTGAAGGGTATCTGCGCCTGCTCCGGAACCAAAATAGGCACCCTCAGCCGGGAAAAAACCTGTCACATAGACATTTCCACTACTGTCCACCCCTAATCCACAGCCCTGGTCAATACCCGGACCACCCATGCTGCGGGCCCAAAGGAAGGTACCCTCAGCATCATACTTAGCCACAAAGCAATCCGTGTTTCCTGCCGAGGTGATGACACCGGTATTGGCTCCGGAACCAAAAGAGGCGCCTGATTCGCCGATATACCCTGTCACATAGATATTGTTATCCCTATCCACGCCCAATCTCTGCGCCTGATCAGTATCCGGACCACCCATTGCTTTGGCCCACAGGAGCGTACCGTCCACATCGTACTTCGCAATAAAGGCATCATTTCCTCCTGCTGAGGTGAGGGTATCGGCATCAGCCCCGGAGCCAAAACGGGCACCTGCTGCAGCAAAACGTCCTGTGACATATACCTGGTCATTGCCGTCTACCACGACTCCGTACCCTATATCATAACCACTGCCACCCATACGTCTGGCCCAGAGGTAGGTGCCGTCGGCGGCGTATTTTGCCAGAAATGCATCATAACTTCCTGCCGAGGTTATCCTTTCTGCGTTTTCCCCTTTTCCAAAAAATGCGCCAGCCGCAGCGATACCTCCTGTCACATAGACATTACCATTACGGTCCACCGCTACGCCGTAGCCCTGATCGGCACCGGTGCCGCCCATATTTTCCGCCCATTCATAATTAAAATTAACCTCCTGGCCATTCAACTGCATACCGGACAGGAAACAAAGGCAGGCCGCCAAAACCGGGATGAGCAGGTTTTTACACCTGATTATGTCATAGATGATGCTTTCTTTCCGGTTGTTTTGGGGATTCCTGTTCACTAGTTGAGTTTTGTGCATATCACAAGATTTATAAGTTAAAAAAATACAGACTTTAAACTTTAAAAATGAATGCTGTCACTATGGGTACCTGGCAAGTGGTGTCTCAATAGGACCGGGAACCATTACTGTTTCCCCCTGTAGTGCTACTACCGAAAAACAGCTTTCATTACGGCAATAAGCTGCTTATCCTAAAGTGTGCAAAGAAGGACATAAGGACCTGACATGCTTTTTTTGTGCTATTTTCGGATCCTTATTTGGCGTGGCCGTGGCAGTCCTGACAACATCACCTACAGTTAGGTGTCTATTTGTGAAGACAAAGATACCCCCGCTTCAGCGT
>CAZFKK010000297.1:2540-4066 GCA_964519735.1 uncultured Taibaiella sp. | reverse complement strand
CCAGGATTATTTCCACTTTGCGTCCAATTATACCTCCGGCTTTTTTACGCAGGACTACTTTGCCGTAAAATTCCTGGCCGAAAAGAAATACATTCCGGAAGACGCCGTCTTCATTCCCGGCCATGCCGGAGATTTTGTAGGTGGTAGCCATTTAATCGAAGGCATTCAGCAGGACAATGTAGCCGCACTTATCGTGAGGAAACACTATCTGCTCAAAAAAGGGGATAAAACAGCTTTTACAGAGGCCATCACCACTCCTGACCGGAAGGCAGCACCCTATGAAATTTTTGAAAACTGGAATCTGAAGGAAAGGCAATCCAAATTTATCGTTAATTCAGTCAGGACCTATGAATTCTGGGGGTACAAACACCTCTTGCCCTTTTGGGACCGGGAAATCGTCCTATTTTTTCAAAACATCCCCTTCGATTATAAATTGAATAAGAAATTATTTGACTTTGTTTTGTTTGAATACTTTTTCAAACCTTATAAAGTGGATTTTCCGAAAGCACAGTACCCTTTTGTCCTACAAAAAACACTGGGCCTTTTCAACAGGGGCCGGCGGTTGCTTTTTTCGGACGACAACAACTTTAAATTGATAGCCCGGCATTTCTTAAAAGAACGCGACCTTCAGCTACACTGGGACAGTACTCGGGTCAATATTAACAGTATTCAGGCCACCTGGTATATTAGCCGGCTGGAAGAAGAATTTGCCAAATTGCTCACGAAGACACAAAGTCACTAAGTATTTATCTTTGTGTACTTAGTAACTTTATGAGCAGCAATATATTTTATGAAGACGAGACCACACTAACTTTACTATAGAGCCAGATGAGTTGGGAACCTGATGATAATATGGAGCGGGCGTCCCGGGTATTGACCCGGCTTTAATGACCTGCTTTCAAAATGCTGACGCCGCCACAAGCTTCCGCCTGCCCTTTTACTTTCAGGGAGAGTACCAACCAAACTGTTCCGGTATAAGACGCTTTGAAATTATGCCCCAATACGGCCCCGGAAGAAGCCTTGTGTTTTACCCTTTTATCCACTAGTTTATTCCTATCCTTGTCGATCAAGGCAAAAGAATACTGCTGAAAACGTTGATCAGCCAGGAAATAAACCTGGTATTGGCGTCCCTGCTCTACCTGTATGGCTACAGGAACAAAGGAACCCGAAGGCATACTCATCAGGTTAAATTGGATGACCTCATACCCCTTCTCCTCATATTCATCATCAACAGATACCAACTGCGCGTGCATTTCCTTATCCGTACAACGGGCAACTTCCTGTTGCTCCTGGGCCATAAGCGAACCGGAACACAAAAGGGGAAGGATGAAAGAGAAAATATTAATCCTCATAATAATTATTTGATCGTTACAACAGCGAAAATAATCTTTATAGAGGATAATGTCTTCAAAATTAATTGAGCAGGGTCCCGATTATCTTTTCCGCTTCCCCAACTATCCGGTAACTTTGCCGTTATGGCCGGCATTTATTTACACATCCCCTTCTGCAAACAAGCCTGCAATTAC
>CAZFKK010000297.1:0-2530 GCA_964519735.1 uncultured Taibaiella sp. | reverse complement strand
TATGGTAGCGGCTTTATGTAAGGAACTGGCCTTGCAAAAAGGATACCTGGCCGCACAGCAGGTCAACACGGTTTATTTTGGTGGTGGCACCCCTTCTTTACTTTCGGTAGCAGAACTCATGCAAATCTGGAGGGCTATAGAACAAAACTTTCCGGATCTTGATTTGGAAGAGGTGACCCTTGAGGCCAACCCGGATAATCTGAGCACTGCTTACCTCCGGGAATTGAAGCATACCCCCATCAATCGTTTAAGCATTGGCATCCAATCCTTCCGGGATGAAGATCTTCGGTATATGAACAGGGCGCATGATGCACGGGAGGCAGATTATGCCGTGAAGGCAGCCCAGGATGCGGGATTTGACAACATCAGCCTCGATCTGATCTATGGAAGCCCCGGCCTCTCGGATACGGACTGGCAGCGTAATATCCAAAAAGCCACAGATTTACAGGTACCTCATATCTCCTCTTATGCCTTAACGGTAGAACCGCGCACTGCTCTGGCGCATGCAATAGCGAAAGGTCAGACCCCGGCGCCGGAGAGCAGCCGGGTGGCTACTCAATTTGAATTATTGATGCTGCGATTGAAAGCAGCGGGGTTTGAGCATTACGAAATCTCTAATTTTGCCCGCCCGGGCCGGTATGCAGTGCACAACACCCGTTATTGGCAGGGGCATCATTACCTGGGCATCGGCCCTTCGGCGCATTCCTTCAACCGGGACAGCCGTCAATGGAACCTGGCCAACAACCCCGGGTATATTGAAAGTATTCTCGTTAGGGGAAAGGTACCTTTCGAGCTGGAACAGCTTTCTGAAACAGATCGCTTCAATGAGTACCTGATGACTTCCTTACGCACCATGTGGGGGGCTGATCTGCATTATATCGACAGCGCTTTCGGCGCTGAGCTGCTGGATGGGCTTAAAATAAAATGTGCCCCTTACCTGGCCAAAGAATGGATACGGGAAGAAAAAGGAAATTTGGTCCTCAGTGATGAAGGCAAACTCTGGGCAGATAAAATAGCAGCGGATTTATTTATGTAACGACACACTACCAAAGATCACAGGCTTCCACGGTCTTGATCCCATTGACATCATATGTTCTTGAACTAGCCTGGCATTTACTTTTGGCATTGCTCTTCGTATCCCGTATGGGATAATCTTTCTCATCCGCTTCCGGCAAGCCCGGATGGCCACTATAGGTGTAGGTGCATTTGCAGACGTATTCACGGGTACAGGAAGAAGCAAAGCACAAAAGCCCTATTGCAATAACACCCAGCAAAACAGGAAAGATAGATTTCATTTTCAAAATTAAATTATTCAATGGCAAAGGTCAAAGATAATGAACCTGTTTAATATTTCCAATGTTGTTTCCTATCTTTACATCATGGTACAATTACCCCAACAGCCAGACATCGAAAACCTGGAGTTGATTGCCCGTCAGGTGGTAGAAGGATTTATCATCGGGCTGCACAAAAGCCCCTTTCATGGTTTCTCTGTCGAATTTGCAGAACACCGGATCTATAACCGCGGGGACAACCTCAAATATGTGGATTGGAAGGTTTATGGCAGGACGGACAAAATGTTCATCAAAAAATTTGAGGAAGAAACCAATTTACGCTGCTGTATTGCCATCGATACTTCTTCTTCCATGTTTTTCCCAGATGAGGGCACCACAAAACTACAATATGCTACAGTGGCTGCTGCTTGTCTGCTACAACTATTTAAAAAACAAATGGATGCCGGCGGGCTGGCTTTGTTCGACGAATCCTTACACCAGTTGAGCCAGATCCGGTCGGGAGCCCGGCATTACCGGATGCTGATGACCCAGCTGGAACAATTATTACAGCAACCCGATCCGGCTAAACGCACTAATGCTCCCGAAGCCTTACACCAACTGGCCGAACGGTTGCATCAGCGTTCCATGGTGATCCTGTTCAGCGATATGCCCGACAGTCCCTCACAAAGTGATGAACTGTTTGCTGCATTACAACATTTAAGATACAATAAACATGAGGTGCTTTTATTTCATATGGTAGATGGAAAGAAAGAACTGGAATTTGACTATGACAACCGTCCCTATGAGTTTGTGGACATGGAATCCGGTGAATCATTGAAAATCAATCCATCAGACATTAGAGAGGCTTACCTGGATCGCATGGCTCAGTACCGGAAAAAGCTGGAACAACACTGTTTGCAACATCGTATTGATCTCGTTACCTGCGATTTGCAGGAACCGGTAGTACAGGTATTGAACCGCTATTTGCTGAAGCGAAATAAAATGATGTAATTTTCAATAAATAGCCTTACCTTTGCAGCCCGAATTTGAAATTCCGTGTATCATGGAACATTATGTGCTATGACCGGGGTTTTGAAGCGAAAAATTGGATTACCCGACGAAAACGGACGCTGACATGAAATATCATCGTGAATTTGAAATACAGTGGTTTGGCTTAAAAGAAGGTATTCATACATTCCGGTACGAGGTAACTGATAAAGTAGTAGAGCAACTGGGGCATGAGCGTGAAGGCTATGAAG
>CAZFKK010000296.1:0-4075 GCA_964519735.1 uncultured Taibaiella sp. | reverse complement strand
TCAAAAAATATTGTAATTTTACATTTTGTTTTCATGGTGATAGGGTTTATAGGGGCTGGCTCATTCTTGGGTCGGCTTTTCTTTTTTATACCATTCATGTAGATTTTATTCAAAATCACTTAATTTTATCCCATGAAATATATATATGCCCTCTCTACTTCATTAATCCTCTTTTTTTCATCCGATATAATTGCGCAACCCTTGTCGGCTTACACCAATTTCCAAAACCAGTTCATGGTCTGGGACAATGGGATGATTCGAAAAATAGAATACCTGTTCCCACTCAAAATGGAGATCGGCCGGAATGCTATCCCTTATATTGATAACTCGCGCAGTTTTAAGATCTACCATAAAGGCGGCGCTCAAAAGATCAATGACGGCTTCACGAATAATTTTCAGATATCGGATAACCTGATTACTTTTCAGAATGCGAAAGCGCTGTTGGTATGGGATAACGGGAAAATCACCACTTTGTCCAATTATTGTGAGCAATTTTATCTGGGGGATAGCCTGGTATTGTTCTTTGACGGGGTGCAAAAAGAATATCGCGCGTACTATAACGGTAAGGTATCGCCTATTGAAGGGTACCTGGCGGCAAACGCCTCAACCACTACTTTTAATACCGATAATCCTACTTCTATCTCTACGGACATGGATATCGCTTCAGGGCAATTGCCTGGCGTAAGGGTTTCTGATAATATTGCCGCTTATGTGAACTATGCCAACCAGTTCCATATCTTTTATCATGGTGATGTGATAGAGCAGGAAACGTATATGGTCAGTAGCTTTGACGTCGGAAGAAATACCGTGGCTTATGTCGATGCCAATCGTGCCTTCAAAGTATTTCAGAAAGGAAAAACAACGGAAATTGACAATTTCCCTCCTTATACTTATGCTGCAGGGGATGATGTAGTGGCTTATGTGGGCTATGATAATTATTTCAAAATTTTTTATAACGATTCCCTCTACTCTATAGGCTATTTCGAGCCTGATTTCCAGGTAAGGGATAATATCGTTGCTTTCCAGGACGCTACGGGATATTTCAAGGTTTTTTATAAAGGCAGAATTTATACTTTAGAGAGTTATTACCCCAATAATATCGTAGTAGGGTACAATTCTGTAGCCTATGTAAACAGGGCTAATGTGCTGCGGCTCTTTAGCGAAGGGCAGATCTATGACGTAACGAATGCGGATATTTCGCAGTGGAGATTGGATTATGACGTATTGCAATACCGGTTTGGTACCAATATGTTTAAAGTGTTTTATAAGGGCAGGACCTATTAACTCCGCCTCCGTTATCCCCCGGGCGGGGTAACGAAGGCTTTAGACGATCGTATAGATTGCTCGATGAATTGGAGTAGGGCGGGGCCATTCGTAGGCAGGAACCAGTGGAATTGCGGATCTTTACGGAACCAGGTCAATTGCCGTTTGGCATAACGACGGCTGTTCTGCTTGATAAGCTGCACCGCCTGATCAAGAGTAACCCGGCCGTTTAAGTAATCAAAAAGCTCCCGATAGCCCACAGTCTGAAGGTTTTTGAGCTGTTGGTAAGGCAGTAAGCTCCTTGCTTCTTCCAGCAAACCTTCTTCCATCATGATATCCACACGTTGATTGATCCTTTCATACAGTTCCTGCCGGGGTAGATCCAAGCCGATTTTGATGATCCTGAAAGGGCGTTCTTTTGGGGGAAATTTTCTGAAGTCAAGGATAGATTTCCCCGTGCTGCGCTTAAAAGCCAGGGCACGTATCAGGCGCATGGGATTTTGCTGTTCGCCCTGTGCAAAAAAGAGGGGGTCTTCAGCCCGGCATTTTTCCTGGAGCCATTTTAATCCATGGGTGACCCATTGATGGTGTAATTCCTTTTCCAGCAGCTCATCGGTCTGGGGCATTTCATCAATGCCTTCACAAAGTGCCTTGATATAAAGGCCGGTGCCGCCGCAAACGACGGCTACATTTTTTTCTGTAAATACTTCGCTGCAATAGCCCAATGCCAGTCGCTCATAATCAGCCGCATTCAGATTCTGGCCTATACTATGAGAATTGATGAAATAATGAGGTACCTTTTGTAATTCCTCTATACCGGGTGTAGCCGTTCCGATATTCATTTCCCGGTAGCACTGACGGGAATCTGCCGAGATGACGGAAGTTTGATAATGCCGGGCGATTTGAATGGCCACATCCGTTTTACCTACCGCCGTGGGCCCGGCAATGACAATAAGGTATGGGGAAGATCGGGTCATGATCCGCTAAAAATCTTCTGTTCCTTCTTCCATAGAAGAATCATTTTCATCGTCATCAGCCTGGCCTTCATCGTCGCCCTCATCGCCAAATCCCTCAGCCATGTCATCCCTGCTCAGGTCATATTTTTCCTCGATCTCCACAAGGCGCTCATTGATCAACCCTTTGATGCCTGTCTGGGCCGGGGCGATCCCTTCCTTTTTAATACAAGCCGGGTAAACTAACTTGGTAGGCTCTTCTTTTTCTACCCCAATCAGTTCTATAAGAAAAGTCCAGTTTTTGGCCGGATCATAGGTGTACACGAATTTTTCATCCGGCTTATCTACCAATGCCGAAACCGGGGTTTTGATCATAGCCAGAGCCGGGGCATCCTTTTTGTTCACCATAACTTCAGAGGATATTTCCAGGCCCCGCTGCCATTTGTCATTACTTCTGAAGAAGGCAGCCGGATGTTTTTTGTCGAATTCAAACGCCTGTAGAATCGCTTCATGAAAAGAAAAGAAAGTCTGGCCTGTTTTTAAAACGATATCACGGTAAATATTATCATCTTCTTCCCAATAAATCCTGAATTTAAGTAAGGGCATGTTCGTAGGTATTTAGCTGAGGCAAAAATAGGAATAAATTAAGATTTATCACAAAACCATCCTGCTGCCGCTATGGAATAGTTACCCGGCATCCCATTAACAGCTAAATAATATGATACTTAGTTGCATTTGCAAAATTATAGTACCTTTGCTGTCAGAAGGCATATGCTCAGACAACTACGCAACATACTGACATTTTTGGCGCTGGTAACAGCCCTGTTGCTCAATGGTACCAGCCATGAGTTGTTGCATTCTTTTACCGGCCACCGTGATACGCAAGGGTGTAATCATAAGCGTAGCGCACCGGGTACTACTTTCTGGGAGGAAGGACACCATCATTGTGATTTCCTTGACCTGCAGCCTCCTGTCTTCTTCCTGTCTTCATTATCTTTTCCTGTACATGCGCCCCTCCTTCATGAAGATCATTTCAGTTGGATTGAGCCGCAATTAATTAGTTTAGTCCCGCTTCATACTGCGCTGAGAGGCCCCCCGGGGTTGACTATATAGCTTGCAGGCCTTGCCTCCCGGAGCGCACATGGCCCACGTTTGTATTGATCAACCTTTACTTCTTTCTATGTTTTACCCTAACCGGGTAATAACCTTAGGGGTTATTGCCCTATGTATCCTGCTATCTTACGGTGCGGCTGCGCAACAGTCCTTATGTACAGGGCGGCTGACCTTGATGATTCAGGAAGAAAAGACCGGTCAGCCTGTTACCGGCGCTGTGGCCAGCGGCGCAGGTCAGCAAGCCGTTGCCGGGCTGCAGGGCTATTGTACTTTGGAGCCTTTATGCTCTCTGTCGGTCCATCTGCATGTTGAGGCGCCCGGTTATGCAACTATAGACAGGGACATTGTGATGAAAAGCGCTGAAGATACGGTAAAGATCAGGATGATGGCATCAGGGATCACGCTTGATGATGTATCCGTCACGGGCCATAAACAGGTACTTAAAACGAATAATCCCGTATATACATTATCCCGGAGCGACCTGGATAGAACCATGGGTAGCCCCCTGGCGGCTATGCTGACCGCTCTTCCGGGTGTGACGATGCTACAGACCGGCGCGACCATTGCCAAACCGGTGATCCATGGCATGCACAGCAACAGGATACTGGTGCTGAACAATGGGATTCGCCAGGAAGGCCAGCAATGGGGAGCAGAACATGCGCCGGAAATAGATCCTTTTATGGCACAGAAGATAAGTGTCGTAAAAGGCGCGGAAACGGTTCGCTACGGACCCGAGGCTATGGGAG
>CAZFKK010000295.1:0-4080 GCA_964519735.1 uncultured Taibaiella sp. | reverse complement strand
GGACAACGGGAAGGGGATGAAAACAGGAGCAGAGGCTCATGAGGGTATGGGAATGAAAACCATTACCTCCAGGATAAAAGCCATGAACGGCACTTGTTCTTTCCAGACCGGCAATACGGGTACGGTAGTGTACCTGGAATTTGATTTGCAATCCAAGGCCACAGCACTGAAAACCCAGATAACCTGATGAATATTAAATTAAGCATTGTTGACGACCATCCCATTGTCAGAGAAGGACTGAAGAAAGTGATCCTGAATATGCCCCAGATCCTGCTGCTCCATGTATGTGCCAGCGGAGAGGCACTCCTGGAACAACTGGCCAACCACCCGCCCTTGCCGGACATCATCCTGATGGACATTCAAATGCCCGGCAGAAGAGGGGTGGAAATCACCAGGGTCATCACGGATAAATACAAGGGCATTGCCATCATCGCGCTCACCAACCTGGCGGAGACCTTTCATATTGATAATATGCTGAGCAACGGGGCCAAAGGGTACCTGCTCAAAAGCGCAACACCGGAAACGATCCATAATGCGATCTTGTCCGTACATGCCGGTATCCAGTTTATTGATCCCGACCTCAAAGACCAGATGTTGCAGGATATGCTGGAAGAAAAAAAGAAGCACCTGGCTACCCCGCAACTTACCCGCCGCGAATTGGAGATATTGCAGCTCATCGCCAATGGGATGACCAGCCAGCAGATCGCAGACCAGCTATTCATCAGCTACCGCACTGTAGAAAATCACCGGGTCAATCTATTCCTCAAACTGAATGTCAAAAATGCCGTCAGCCTGGTACGAAAGGCTATAGAACTGAACCTGGTCACCTGAGCAAGGGGAGATAACGCAACATTTTTTTACCTTCTTATGATTTGAGTCATAAACTCATGCCGTAAAGCTAAGTACTTTTGGATAAACCTTAAATAAGTACTCTTTATGAACAAGAAAGTAATCACTATCCTGATGATCGTTACCCCATTGTTGTACACTGCCTGTGGTGGCAACCAAAGCGAATCATCCGAAACAGCCTCTTCCAACGCAGCCCAAAACAGGACTACAGATGCATCTTCTTACGACCCTACACGCGGTGAGGGAAAATACGATGCAAGCAATGTAGTGCTCCAAGGTCTTGATGATGCTATGGCTGATAAAGGAAAAGCTATTGCAAGCACCAAGTGTTTATCCTGTCATAAGATTTCCGGGGAGAAGTTGGTTGGCCCCGGCTGGAAAGGGGTTACAGAAAGACGAACCCCTCACTGGATCATGAACTTTATTACTAATCCCGACCCCATGATTGACAAAGATCCGGAAGTACAGGCACAGCTGGAATTGTGCCTGGTTCGTATGCCGAATCAAAATCTTGAAGAGGGAGAGGCCAGAAGTATCCTGGAATATATGAGGCAAATTGATGGTGTAAAATAAAAGAACTCATAAATTGATTTTCAATTGGTTGAACAATAAATATTTTTCATTTATTAATAATCCTTTTAATTATGTTCCGTAAAAAAATAGTCATTGGTTTATTGGTTGCAACTGCATTGTACACCGGTTCCTGTAAACCAAAGAACGCAGGCAATGCCGTAAGCGGTGATGCCGCATCAAAAGTATATGTCGCCCCGGGGAAATATGATGAATACTACAATTTTGTTTCAGGCGGGTTCAGTGGCCAGCTTAGCGTGTACGGTTTACCCAGCGGACGGCTGTTACGTGTCATACCGGTATTTTCCGTTGATCCCGAGAAAGGCTGGGGATACAGTGAAGAGACCAAACCTATGCTGAATACCTCTCATGGCTTTGTTCCCTGGGATGATCTGCACCATGTGGAAATGTCCATGACGGATGGAATGGCCGATGGTAAATGGGTATTCGTAAATGGCAACAACACGCCACGTTTGGCTCGTGTGGATCTGAAGACTTTCCGTACCGCCGAGATCATAGAACTACCTAATAGCGGGGGTAACCACAGCTCTCCTTTCGGAACCGAAAATTCCGAGTACATTGTTGCCGGGACGCGTTTTAGCGTACCTGAAGACGGCGCAGCAGGAGATGTGCCTATCCATACTTATAAGGAAAACTTTAAGGGTCATATCAGTTTTGTAAGTGTGAACAAAGAAAGCGGGGAAATGGATATTGCCTTCCAGCTAAAAACCCCGGGTGTAAACTTTGACCTGGCTCGTGCAGGAAAAGGAAAATCAAATGGCTGGTTCTTCTTCAGTTGTTATAATTCCGAACAAGCCAATACCTTATTAGAAGTAAATGCCTCGCAAAAAGACAAAGATTTTATCATGGCTGTGAATTGGAAAAAAGCAGAAGCGTATGTAAAAGCCGGCAGGGGTAAGAAACAATCTGTAAGATATGCACACAACAAATATGATGAGCATACACATAGCGCTACTTCGGAAATAAAAACCGAGGTTACAGTATTAGATGTCACAGAATTTCCGGACATTGTGTACTTCATCCCTTGTCCCAAATCACCTCATGGTTGTGATGTAGATCCGACAGGCGAATACATTGTAGGCAGTGGCAAACTGGCTGCATTATTACCTGTGTTCAGCTATGATAAAATTCAAAAGGCCATTGCCGCCCAGGATTTTGAACAGGAAAAATATGCAGGTTTGCCTGTTATTAAATATGAAGCTGTCTTGTACGGTGAAGTACAGAAACCCGGTTTGGGACCCCTGCACACAGAGTTTGATGCCCATGGCAATGCCTATACTTCTTTCTTCGTTTCTTCAGAGGTGGTAAAATGGAACATCAAGGACCTGAAGGTATTGGACAGGCAACCTACCTATTATTCTGTTGGACATTTAATGGTTCCCGGCGGTAATACCAAAAAGCCTTTCGGTAAATACCTGGTAGCTTATAATAAGATCACCAAAGACCGTTACCTGCCTACTGGCCCTGAATTATCGCAAAGTGCACAGTTGTATGATATCAGCGGAGATAAAATGGAGCTGATCCTGGACTTTCCTACGATCGGTGAACCCCACTATGCCCAAGCCATTCCTGCAGATCTGATCAAAGATAAACAATTGAAAATTTATGATATCAATGCGAATAAACATCCTTATGCAGCAAAGGGAGAAGCAGAGGCCAAAGTAACACGACAAGGCAACCAGGTACATGTGTATATCACTGCTGTGCGCTCCCACTTTGCTCCTGATAACATTGAAGGTGTACAATTGGGCGATGAGGTTTACTTTCATGTGACGAACCTGGAGCAGGACTGGGATGTTCCGCACGGCTTCGGCGTAAAGGGGGCTAATAATGGGGAGCTATTGATCATGCCGGGTGAAACCCTGACCTTGAAATGGGCGCCTGATCGCATTGGCATTTTCCCCATTTACTGTACCGACTTCTGTTCAGCACTGCACCAGGAAATGTCAGGTTACGTAAGAGTTTCCCCTAAAGGAAGCAGTGTACCACTGTCCTACTCTTTGGGAGATCAGCCTGCTGCCAATTAAAGAACAGCACCGAAGTTCAGCATGGAAAAGGGCAGCACGTTTCAATAGGTATTGTCCTTTTCTTCTTATATCATCGTCCCAAAACATTAACGAAACTCAATATCCCTAAGCAATTAATACTGCCGGTAATTACGGAGCAGCAATGATTGAATTACACTGAAATCTGAAAAATGAAGAACAAAATATCCTCACTTTCCAAGGTATTCCTGGTGCTGGCTGCCACAATGCTCCTCCTATCGCTTTTTGTGCCTATATGGAGCATATACTTAGATGCGCCACAGTACCCGGAAGGCCTGAGCCTGCAAATTTGGGCTCATGCTATTGCCGGTGATGTCGAAATCATTAACGGGCTCAATCACTATATCGGCATGAAAACGCTTCATACTGATGACTTCGTTGAATTTATCCTATTGCCTTATATTATTGTGGCCTATGCCTTGCTTTTTATCCTGGCTACGGTCATTGCCCGCAAAAGGTGGCTGTACTTAGTATTCTGGGGATTCGTGGCATTCGGTATCATCGCTATGGTAGATTTCTGGAGGTGGGAATATGATTATGGGCACAATCTCGATCCCAATGCAGCTATCAAAGTACCGGGAATGGCTTATCAACC
>CAZFKK010000294.1:0-4084 GCA_964519735.1 uncultured Taibaiella sp. | reverse complement strand
ACTGGGTGATCCTCACCAATACCCGCAATACCAATGAGGAGATGGCAGATATGGACGGACTGATGTGGAAAGTACTTGCCGATCCGACAACGGTATGGCAGGATATTGATCAGTTTTAACGGCCAAGAAGTAATGCCGGGAACAAACAGAAATTAAGAGCAACATCCCGGCCTGCATTCCGGTCATCAGTGAAGACTACAGGATGAATACCCTGTAGTATCTATTAATTCTTTCTAATCACTTTTTCAACTTTTAATAAATGCTTATTACTATCGTAAACATATATTAAGTATATCCCTTCGCTCAATCCGGTCATATCCACCTTATTTGATCCGCTTTCATTGATCAATACACGTCCGTCTATGCCATGGACAGTTATGCTCAAATTCCAATCCGAATCAATAAATACGAAGTTTTGAACCGGATTGGGATAGAGCCGGATATTGTCGCCTGATGGATTCAACTGATGAATGCCCACCAGATTAGTCACTTCATAAATATCCGAGGTATCGGTACAGCCATCTATATTGGTTACAATGACCTGGTAACTGCCATTTTCAGGCACCTCATAAAATTCCTGTGTAGCGCCCGGAATCAATTGCCCTGCTGACATCCATTGATAAGAATGATACGCCTTATGCACCCGTAATATTTTTGCATCTACCGTGATTACCGGCCGCTCCATTCCTGCTCCTTTAAATTTAAAGGTATCAATAAAGGTATGGCAGCCGTTGCCATAAACCACCCAATAGCTGCCTTCTTCAAAAATATCCCGGAGGCTATCCGTAGTTGCATCGTTCCATCTATACTCATAAGCAGCATTAATAATAGTAGGGCGTAATCGAATCCCGTCTCCATAACTCGAGCAGATGGTCGTGTCTAATGCCAATAGGGATAAAGTATCTGGTGAGAACGCATAAACAGTTTCTACAGGTAAAGTACCGGTAGACACTGTTCCCGGGAAAAGGGCTATCGAGTTAGCCTGAAAGCCGCAGTTTGCCCCGGAATTATTGGGATTATTGATTGTATTTAAGAAGTTCTGCTTGTCCAAGCCACAATATATGGTGTCATTATACAATCTTAAATAAGTGAGCGTCGAAATTCCGGTTACCCAATATTTAGAAGCATTGATAGACGTCGTATCAAAATTACTTATATCATATTGAACCAGGCTTACATCATCATTATCCACCAGGTACAATTTAGAATTGTCGGGAGAGATGGCGACACTGGTACCGCTGGTGGCCCAGGATGCACCGATTTGAACCTCCTCAGAAATCTTTCCGGAATTGGCATCAAACCGGGCAAGTGTCAGGCCTCCTGCCGCTTGTATACCAAATCCATTGGTAGCCATGGCTATTAATGCTCTGTTAGGAGATACGACCATGGAACCTGGCAAGTAGAAATTTGGAGTGCCCGATTGGCTAGGCGGCATAATAGTGCCAGAGGTTCTGGATACAACTGGTATGGGATTTAAACCTGTAGCACTAATATTATAAGACCTGTAAACAGGGTTATAAACTTCATGTACGATAAGCCAAACGTCACAATTATTGCCGGGGACTGCAATCATAGCATGACTCAGATGTGTGGTATCTAACGCATTTAAAGCAACATTTTTAAAATTGGGCATAATATCACCCTTCCCATTATCTAAGGTCATATCTACTATAGAATAGAATAATAGACCTCTGTCGTAATTATGTGAAAATAAATAATATTTATTTTCATCCTCAACAAAAGGGACAATCACAGCGCCTTGAACAGCAAGCTGAAAACTACTTGCGACAAGATTGGTACCGTTCGGCATTACCTTATGTTCGGCATTCCAACAAGTTGCCCCATTTGAATAAAATAATAATTTACCCGTAACCGGGTCACAAACAGATGCTGCTCCCAGATCATATGAGGCAAAAAACCCGCCCGAAGTCATGGCTGTTCCTATACCAATCCCCCCGCCATTATTAAAATCAATCCCGGCGCTATTGGGGAAAGCCCAGACTTTGTTGGCATTTAAGAAATTCTCTTGTCGGTTATATTCGGTTTTTTGGGCATGACCACAAATACCAAAATAAAGCAGGGAGAGCAACAGGAGTGATGGCAATTGGATGCCTGGTGTACAGGTTAATTTCATTGTCTGGTCAATTTTAAATTTAAAAATCAAGCACTATCAAAGGATGCTTTGATCTACTCATTATTCAATGACAATATTAGCTATTCCATTCTGCTTCAAAAATTGGAAAAACACCGAAATTGTGAACTTTCAGTGTAAACACGTAGGGGAAAAAAAAGGCGAACAATCTGAAATAAGCGCAATAGGTGCAAATTTAGCTTGGAATAGGTATAGGAAAAATTGTAAGTTTGACACAACAAGAGAAATATATATTTTAGAGCAGGCTCACCTTTGGCAACTCGTTAGCACTAAGAGGACAATTAATTCATGAATAAAAATCTTAATTATAGGGCCATCTTATGCTGTATGCTCCTTCTAATGAGCAGTAACACGTTGATGAGGGCGCAGATAGCAGAATATCCCTACCTACAGCAACCAAAAAGGAGCTTTAACACTGTCCTTGCAGATTCCCTGGAGGAAAGAGCCTGGAGAACCGCTGCTCAAAACCCGGACAGCGGGCTCCGGTTGTTAACCAAACTCTACTATGATTTTTCCTTAGCCAATTATACCAAGGGCATGGCTAATGCCTTATTATCTATGGGGATGACACATACTGCCATCAAAAAAGACCCGGCAAAAGGCATTATTTATTTTCGTAAAGGCTTCCTGGTCTATGATCGTATCGAGGATAAAAACAAAGAATGGATGAAAAATTGGATTACATCCTGGTATAACAATATGGGAGCCGCCTTTTTGCTTCAGGATGTACCGGACAGTGCAGTGTATTATTACGAGAAAGCGCTTCATCAATCATTAGATCCTAAAAACAAACAAACCATTGATTTAGGGAATACATACATCAATTTAAGTACAATGCTCATAGAGCTAAAACAAAATGAAAAGGCAAGGTACTACCTTCGCAAAGCGGCCTCAACAACCCAAACTAAAAATGCCCTTGTATGGATCTATCTTAATATGGCGCTTAGCTATCAGGATGAAGCACGTTTTGACTCTGTCTTGCATTATCTGAAGCAGGTAGACAAATTAGCAATTCCATTAAAAGAGCAACATAATATGTACTATACGCTATACGGAATATATTATGAGCATCAGGAAAAGGTAAAATCAGCGATTGAACATTTTCAACAGGCAGTAATCACCTCGAAAGGCAGTCGCCATGAAACAAATTCCCTGGGTAACCTGGGGGCTACCTACCTGTCCGATAAAAATTATCCACAAGCAAAGAAGTATTTAGAGTTAGCATTAAAGGAAGGGAAAGAGAAGAAGGCACAAAAATCACTCATGAAAATGCTTTACATTAACCTGGCCAATCTTTATGACTCCCTGCACGATTACCGAAAGGCCTACCATTACCGGACACTAGCCTATACTATCGCGGACAGCATCAGCATGGTAGAAAGAAATAAAGTCATCCATCAAATAGAAACCCGGTACCGAACAGCAGAAAAAGACCGGAATATTGCAGCGCAGGCACAAAATATTGCGGAAAAGCAGGTAGAATTGTTTTCTGTTCGTCAAAAACTGAATCAAAAGAACTTTTGGATGCTTGCTGTTTCGGGAGGCAGCCTGTTACTGGTTTTTCTCTTTATCCTCATGTACCAAAGACAGCGCCTGAAATTGCAAAGGGCAAAAACAGACCAGCAACGACAGCAAATCGCCCAACTCAGTGCGGTGCTGGATGGGGAAGAAAAAGAACGGGCACGCATTGGGCGCCAATTACACGATGATGTCATGGTAGAAATTTCTGTGGCCAAAATAAACCTGGCTACCTTACCGGACGAATTCCCACAGATAAAAACCTCCACTACATTTGACCGTATTGAACATCAATTGGAGAAAGCTGGTATTAAAGTGAGGCAAACGGCTCATAACCTCATGCCGGATGCTCTTTTGACAGAAGGCCTGCTCTATGCCATCGGCTATTTCTGCAGCGGTATCGGCAAATCCACA
>CAZFKK010000293.1:0-4095 GCA_964519735.1 uncultured Taibaiella sp. | reverse complement strand
ATAATAAGGCGTATCATGTGCCGTCAGCGCGATAACCTTTACATTTTTATAATCCGTTTTTAATGTGTCCATTAACGCAATCCCGTTTAACTGCGGCATTTGAATATCCAATAACAGTATTTCACAACGGTTTTCTTTCAGGCCCTGCAACAGCTCATGGCCGCTGCTGTAAATACCGGTAAGGCAAAGATGCTCATAATTGTTGAGCAGCTTTACCATACCGCCAATCACCAATGGATGGTCATCGACAATACTAATTGCTATTTGTTCCGGCATTAAAATTCAGATTTTCTATCTAAAGATAAGAAACATACGTAGATTTTCGGGATAACAGTAGGTGTTATTTTTTTCAGGAAAATAATTAGCCCAAATGGGGCGTAGTAAATCAGGAGTGCTTGAGTTTGTAGCAGATACGTTGGTGTCTTCGGACACGATGCAAATTATTAAAAGTATTCTGCATTCATCTGTCTCTATCAAAAATGAAAAATGCTTTAATGCTGATATAAGCAAATGAACCGCATTCCGAAAGGTATTTCTCCACAGTTAAATCTAAAGAAAAGGTGACTTAGTCATGTGAATGTCAAAAATTTTCCGGATGATGGTTCGGGTAGAAGTTATGATTATTTTTGCGCCCTGAATACAATTCGTATTTTTTATCAAGAAAAATTTAAAAAAATGAAGTTAAAATACATTTTAAGCATGAGTACTTTAGCATTAGCATCCCTGTCTAATGCGCAAACCGATACCTGGAGATCCGACACACTGGCAACCGGGACAGGATATGCCCAGGATGCCTATTTCCATTTGGAAAAAGGCCAGGTAGCAACCGTCTCTAATAATAACTGGGATCTGGCTTTTCCGGGAGGCATAGGATCTTTTATGAGGCATACTGTGCATATTAACAATTTCGGCAATCAAAAAAGTGGAAAACTGATGCTGTTGACGGGGAAGAATGGATCAGATTTCGGCACCGATTTAACTGCGGATACAGCGGGTAAATCTGCCATCCATAACATTCCTTCAGATTGGGAAGAAGGTGCCTTTGGGGTTGCTATGGGAGGCGTTAATCCTGCCTGGGGTACTTATAACTCAAGTGATCACAATATCTATGGTGACAAGATTTATGCTTATATCGCAGGAGGCCAGGCTTATCAAATCTTTATTCAGATGTTTAACACTGATGCTTCTGTGGCAGGGAGAGAGTGGACGATCAAAGTAGCCAAGTTGGATGGCTCCGATACCGGTACTTATTCTATTAAACCTTCGCCTGATTATCTTGATAAGCATCTGGTTTATTTTAACCTGGAAACCCGTACTGTGGTAGATAGAGATCCTGCTTATGCGGATTGGCATCTGTTAGCTACTAAGTATGGTGACAATTATGGCAGCTCTTCCGGGGCCGTTATGAGCACTACTGGCATCCTTACCTCTCCGGCTGTGGAAGTGGCCAAAGCTGCAAATCTGCTTCCTGATAGTGCGGACCACAACAATTTCTTAGATCAATTTTCTGAAGATAGAAATGTAATCGGAGGTTCTTATAAAGCGGTAGATTATGCAGGCAATCCTCCGGGTTGGGTCGTTTTCGATTCTTTAAGCTACTTTATTAAAGTACATTTAGGTGAAGATTCAGGAGATATTTACCAGGTTTATTTTAATTATTTTCCATCTGCTACATCCGGTGATGTGAAAATTGGCATCCAGATCCGGAAAGTATCTGATTTTGTTCCCACACCTGACCCTATAAGTGTACGTCGCGTGCATCAAAACATCAGCAGCCTTACCATTGCTCCCAATCCGAGTCATTCAGGAGCTACCAACATTTTAATTGATGCAACAAAAAATCTTGGACCTACAACGATCAATGTGGTTGACATGAGTGGAAGAACGGTTAATACGTTTAACCAGGAATTAGCTGCAGGTTTAAATCACTTACGTTTAGATGTAAGCAAATATCCTGCAGGTATGTATGTAGTAATGGTAGAGAATAACGAGGGAAGACAAAGCGTTAAACTTGTTGTACAGAAATAAAAATAGTAAACCCTGCCAAACATAGAAGAGGCAGTCTAAAAAACCAATTAAAAAGTATCCCCGGCTATAAAAAAAGGCCGGGGATACTTTTGTGTTATCCCTTCAGGCAAGTTTGTGGGACGGGAATAGTCAATCTTTAAAGTGTGACTGTAACCTATAATCCGGCAGATGCGGGCATACGCTAGCAAGTATTACTGAAATTAGTTTGAGTATAGAGATCTATTTTTTATATTTGAGTAATTTTTTAGCATGGAAGATACGGAGCATACAAAGCTGGTAGCTGATACTGCATTATCCCCGATTAAATTTGCCCAAGCCGCTTCAACCGGTAAATGATGTGCTGATGTAATACCTGCTGACGAACACTGCTTTATGTTGATTTTATGCCCAGGCTTATTCCTTACCATAGACTATTCCTTTATAAATGCATATCCTTTTACCTTTCCTGTTGGCCATGGTAGCCGTTATTGTGTTACTGAATATGTGGGCTGTTAAACTTAGAATTGCTTACCCCATTCTGCTGGTTGTTGGCGGATTGGTCATCAGCTTTATACCGGGTCTTCCGGCAGTCAAAGTTGATCCTGACCTTATTTTTTTCATTTTCTTGCCACCATTGCTTTTCCAGGCCTGCTGGACGGTTTCTTTTAAGGAGATGAAAAAATGGTGGCGTATGATTACCAGTTATGCTTTCCTGGTAGTGTTCTTTACGGCGCTGTCCGTTGCCATAGTGGCCAATCATTACATTCCCGGATTTTCTATTGCCCTGGGTTTTTTACTAGGCGGTATCGTATCGCCACCCGATGCCGTAAGTACAGGCGCCATTACCAAATTTGTAAAAATACCCAAATCTACATCTGCCGTTCTGGAAGGCGAAAGTTTGTTGAACGATGCTTCTTCGTTGATTATCTTTCGTTTTGCCATGGTTGCTGTAGGTACAGGCCAGTTTGTTTGGCACGAAGCGGCGCTTAGTTTTTTATGGATGGTCATTGGCGGGGCGGGTATCGGCTTGCTACTGGGTTGGCTGTTTGTACAGACACACAAAAGGCTGCCTACTGATGCACCTTCGGATATAGCCCTTACCATTATCGAGCCCTACTTTATGTACTGGATAGCGGAACAGGTGCATGCATCTGGTGTATTGGCAGTAGTAGCAGGAGGTTTGTATATGTCGGCAAAGCGGCTCATCTTCTTGAATAGTGCGAGTCGCATCAGGGGATATAGCGTTTGGGAAAGTTTTGTATTTATATTAAATGGTATCGTTTTTTTAATCATCGGGCTCGAACTTCCTGAGATTGTGGCAGGAATCCGCTCAAAAGGTATTCCGCTGAGAACGGCCATCAGTTATGGTGTGCTGGTAACAGTAGTGCTGGTTGTTGCAAGAATGATAAGTGCCTATGTAACAATGCTTGCAACCCGGATTTTCAGACCAGGTGTTGTGCCTCGGGCAAGAAGCAGAAGACGATTGTTATTAATGCCCCTTGTATTGGGGTGGACGGGAATGCGGGGCGTAGTATCATTGGCTGCAGCTTTGGCTATACCGGTTACGCTGGACAATGGCCAAGCTTTTCCGCACCGGGATTTGATATTGTTCATTACTTTCGTTGCCATCCTGCTTACATTGGTTGTTCAGGGGCTTACACTTCCCTATATCCTTAACCGGTGGAAACTCTTCGATCATTTTATGAATGAAGAGCAGGAAGAGCTGACGAAGAAAGAAATGAAGCTTGGACTGAAGCAGCATGTGTACGAATATGTAAAAGAGAAGTATGCCGACGAAGCCAACCCGCATGCCGGAATACAGCTGTTTATGAAGCAATGGGAAGAACGGGCAAAAGCCAGTGACGATGCCTTGATGAATGAAAAGACCAAAGAGATGTTTGTAGACATACTCGAAGTACAAAGACAATACCTCACCGTACTTAACGAAGATCCAAAAATTGATGAAGAGGTAATCAGGCAACAGCTCTACCAGTTAGATTTGGAGGAAGAGCGGTTAAAAATCATTTAGGACAAAATTAAAATTACCAGCAAAGACCGAGATGAACTTAACCGGCTTATAGGAAGATA
>CAZFKK010000292.1:0-4101 GCA_964519735.1 uncultured Taibaiella sp. | reverse complement strand
AATTCGAATACGATACCCATACCTAAGATCAGGTCACTCATGGTATCATAATAATTCGAAATCGTGATGATATTCTTAAACTGCGGACTTAACTGGTAATTGGCAAAGAAATTAATAGTAAACGGGGCAATGAGGAAGTAGGCAAAGGAGACCCCGAAAAAAAACAACAGCGTAGACCAGAAAACGATCCCTTTGGCATACTTCAGCTCTGCCTGCTTTAAAGCCGGCTTTACAAAACGCCAGAACTCCCAGAAGACATAAGGAAAGGCAACAATAAAGCCCAGCATAAAAGAAACCGAGAAACTCATCATGAACTGACCGGACAATTGCGTATTCTGGAATTGCACGTCAATAGCATCCATACACAAAGCATCCACATGAATCAGGCGACCAAAACGACACAAAAGCTGATAAGATATAAAATCAGCACGGGTAGGCCCCATAATAATTTTATCAAATACAAAATTTATGTTTACGAAGACGATAACGGCGCCCAGAATAATAGCGGCCAGCGCCCGTACCAAATGCCAGCGCAGGGCTTCGATATGGTCTATAAAGCCCATCTCGGCATTGGGATTGCCGGCATTTCGTTTTTCTATAAATTTATTAAGAATACTCAAGGGGAATACAAATTTTTGTACCAGGTATTACCCGGCAAAACAGCAGGATGAATATTTATATCTTTTCTACCCTGCGTTCATGGCGCCCCCCTTCAAAAGGAGTTTCGATAAACAATTCCACCATTTTCTGAGCAGTAATGAAGTCGATAAAGCGTTCCGGAAGGCAAAGTATATTGGCATTGTTATGCTGCCGGGATAGTATGGCCAGTTCCTCATTCCAGCAAAGTGCGGCTCTTATACCCTTATGTTTGTTGGCAGTCATACAAACACCATTGCCACTGCCGCAAATCAAAATGCCCAACCCGGCCTGCCCCTTTTCCACCATATCCGCTACAGGATGCGCATAGTCCGGGTAATCTGTAGAATCCGTAGAATGCGTCCCCTTATCTTCTACCTGGAAACCTTTCTGGACCAGGTATGCCTTCAATTGTTCTTTATAGGTAAAGCCGGCATGATCGCCACCAATTGCTATAGGTAATGTTGTGTTCAATACATGTGCCATCATACGGCAAAGTTAGGAGGATAATTGATAATATCATCCCTTTTTAATCATTGATTCAAAATAATATTCCAGGCGTTCCGCGACCACATCCCAGTCGAACTGGCTGCGGATCACTTCTTTCCCTTTCTCGCCTGTTACCCTTCGCGCTTCTTCCGATTCCAGCAGGGCCACACAGTGCCGGGCAAACGTCTCGGTTTCTGTAGCCAGGAATACCCCTTCCCCGGACCGGATATTCAATCCGTTGAAACCTATGTTACGACTGACTACCGGCACGCCCATCGCCATAGCTTCCAATACCTTATTCTGAGTACCTGCGCCGAAGCGAAGAGGGGCCACCACCACAGCAGCCTGTTGGTACATTTCGGAAAGATGACGCACAAAGCCCGTCACTTCAATCGATCCGCCTGCCAGTTCCCGCACCTTTTTTACCGGTCGCTGACCGGCTATAATAAAACGGACATCAGGAATTTTTTGCTGGATCAGGGGTAATACCTCCTGGGAAAAATAGACTACGGCATCTACATTGGGCGCATAATCCATATTCCCGGTAAATAATAAGACTTTATTCAACCGGTAGTCATGCCCCTCGTTGGAAAAGGTATCCAGGTCGACGCCATTGGGTAAAAGCTGTACATTATGAATGCCGCAGGTCTGCTGCAGGTATTGCTGATCTTCCCCGGAGCAAACAAGCGAAAGGGTGTAGGCATTTAAGATCTGTTCGTACCGCAATACCCTTTTCTGCTCCATCGCTGCCAACCATTTCAACGGCCCGCGCTTGGCTGCCACGCGACGTTGCCAATAGAGAGAATAGGCATCCGGAAGGTCCAGGATACGGGGCACCTCTTCCTGTGCGGCCCAATATTGGGCCATACGCAAATGTTGCACATGTACCACATCATAATGATGCTCCGCGTACAACCGGTTTAACGTTTGCATCATCCTCCGGGAATAGAAATAACGGACCTGGAAAGGCTCCTTACGAAAAAAAGCCAGGAGGCTATTGCTATAAGATTGAGCTTTGGAAAGGGGAATGAGATGAACTTCCTTAAAGATCCTTTTTAGTTCCGGAAGGTATTGCAGGTCCTGTTTATCTTGTAAAAAAGTAACCAGGTGCAATTCATGCCGGACAGAAAGCCTCTTAGCCAGGTGAAAAATCTTGAGTTTATCTCCCCGGTAAGGAGGATAAGGAAAGCGATTGGCAGTAAACAGGATTTTCATGCAGGCAAGACTTAAAAGCGGACAAAGATAAGGTTCTGAAAAGAAACCTTTCGCATTAAAAAAGTCTTGAATGTAACAATTGGGCAGTTTTTTTAGGAAAAGCGTTTCCGGATTATCTTTGCTTCCGTTCTTTCCGTTCTTGTTTCATACGTTGGCGAAATCCACCTTCAACTCCCGTTCCGGTGGCTACGGGTTCGAAAAGATTACCCGGTGTAGGAGGAGCCGGAGGGGTAATTTCTGCCTGGTATTTATGGGCAATATTAGCCCCCAGCCTTTCCGTCCAGGCCGGGAATATGCGATGGGCGCCATAAGATAAGTGCGCTTTCAAACCCACAGGAATTTCCCTTTTTCGTCCCAGGACAGCATGCATGACCACATTGACAGCCTTTTGAGGCCTGTCCATAGCCACCATACGCGGTGCATGTCCTGTATAGTTAGCTACATGACCCCACAACGGCGTATCCAGCGCCCATGGCGAAACAGTGAGTACCCGTATTTTTTTTATGCCATTCAATCTGAGTTCCTGCCGGAGCACATGCCCGATGGCCCTCACTCCTGCTTTAGAAGCCGCATAAGCAGCCTGGTAGGGCGTAGGTATCTCACTTTCTACGGATCCGATATTGATCAGCGTACCATAACCCTGTGTCCTGAATTGTTGTACAGCAAGGTAACTGCCATATAGTACTCCTGTGAGGTTTACATCAATGACCCGTACCTGCTCTTCCATAGTTACCTCCCAAAACCTGCCAATTGCCGCCACTCCGGCATTATTGACCCACACATCAATACGACCATACCGTTGCAAAGTCCTATCCATCAGTTTTTGCATATCTTCTTCTTTACTCACATCTATGGATACTACCAAGGCCGTTCCGCCAGCCGCACGTATTTCGTTGGCTACCTCCTCCAATACAGCCGTACGGCGTGCGGCAATCACCACATGAGCTTTGTAACGTCCTGCCTGGACAGCAATACCCCTTCCCAAACCGCTTGAAGCTCCGGTTACTACAAAGACCTTGTCCGATATTTTTTGCTGCTTAGCGTAATTCAAGCGATGGGTAGCGCAGCCTTCTAATAAAACCAGGGCAAAAAGAACCAGAAAACGCAAAAGCCCTGCATGAGAAAGTAGAAGAGAAGCTCGTATCTTATCCAATTCTGTTTTCAAAAACGTCTTAATAAACATACAAAACATTAGAACACATAATATACCAAAATACAGTTTATCAGATAGTCTTTCATTACCAAAGTATTACAGACTTTTTTCAGCTTCCATCCCTAATTATAGGGTACAAGAGTACCCATAATGTGCAATTTATTGCCGGGGCATAGGATATCTTTCAAACTGGGAGTCAGGAATGTGGCCGGCCTGGTGCGCAAGGCCATTCAATTGGGATTGATCCGGAAGCCACCTTACCTTTTGTACATTTGGCTATTTCGTGATCCTTGATCGCTCCGTCGTGATCTTTGATTGCGCCATCGATGACTATGATTACGTTGTTGTGGAACGGGGACGCCGCGTCCATGAACATGATTGCTTCGCTGTGGGACATGATGGCTCCTTCGACGGACGGGGATGCCGTATCGATGGCCATGAATGCGCTGTCCTTGTCCATGAATGCGGCATCGGCGAACCAGGACAATCCGTCGGCAGGCAAGAATGCGACATCGACGAACCACGATGCGCCATCGATGGCCATGAATGCGCCGTTGTGGAACGGGGACGCCGCGTCCATGAACATGATTGCTTCGCTGTGGGACATG
>CAZFKK010000291.1:0-4115 GCA_964519735.1 uncultured Taibaiella sp. | reverse complement strand
AATTGATTAATAGGTAAACAAAACGAAAAAAATGAAAAAAACAAACACGAAAGGCAGGATAGCGCCCGCACTTGTTGCCACCTCTTTACTTATTGCCGGCCATGCTGTTTACGGCCAGCGAAGCATACCCTTGAATTGTCTTTACTCAGTCCTGAAAATGACGCAGTGATTGAATATAAGAATACCTTCAGGGTTGACCTTATCATTAAAAATGCGTCTTCTTCTGAGGATCTGTTTGCAGGAGATACCCTATTGATACATTTACCCCTCCAGCAACAGGGCCAATATACAGGCGCTGTGTTGGATCGGGACCTGCCAGCCGGCAGCGAACTGGGCATTTCACTTACCACGCTGCAAAATAACAATACTTCTGACGAAGACCAGACGTTTAACTTTTGCGTGAGTGTAATAGGACCTGCTCAAACCCGGCAGGGGGGCTCGTGGGAAAACCCTAATTACCAGGATGAAGGCTGCTCTATGATTACCCTGAAACCACAGGAAACGAACAATATCAGCAGCCTGTTTGCCGGCGTGGAATCTATCTGCCTTTATCCTAACCCGGCGACAGCTTATACCCATCTAGCTGTTGAAATGGCAGAACTGAAGCTGTTCGCGTGTCTATTAAGGATATCACGGGCAGAGCAATCAGGTATATGGATATGGGTAGCATACAAACAAGCAGATCCGCCCCGCTAAAGCTTTCCCTTGAAGGCCTGCAAAAAGGGATCTACTTCGTTGACCTGCACATTGGCAACCGCAAGCTGAGTAGTAAGCTGAGTATTCTATAGTCCCGTGTGTATCTCTATACCAGTTTAAGCAACCTTACTCCTCCTGCCCTGTTCCTAATTAAGCAGCGGCGGGCAGGAGTAAATACAGTTTTTAACAGGAAACATAAACCTAATCAGGCAAGAGGCAAATAATCGATCAAAGAGGTAGCGTGGAAATTCAATTCAGACCAAAATATTATGTATTTATTACGACGAATGCCGCTCGCGACCGGTTCAAACCAGGCGCTGCCATCAATCTGCAAAGGCATTTCAGCCTGCTACCTGTTACGGAACCCTGCAGGCATCTTGTCTATTTTGAATGCTACCGGCATTCGGAGGATGCCGTACTGAGAGAACTGGCATTACTGCGCTACTCTGCAAGAAAACTCCTGTACCTGGTCAGGAAAAACAATCCGTTACTGGATGCCATCAGCATTCCTGATATTCAGACTATGCAGCAGTAGGAAATGTAAACCTTACACACCTCACTGCTTCATGATCTTCCCGGCTTTTATCAACCTTCCGGTCTTATCTGAAACGCTAATGAAATAAATACCTTTTGCAAATTCTTTTACAGAAAGGGTACGCGCATCTGGTTGACGCAACAATGTCCTGCCGTCAATACCACTAAGTACTATATCCACCTTTACCGGGCTGTTGATATAGAGTACATCATCCGCCGGGTTGGGAAAAATTTCAATCATGCCTGCGGTTACCGGAAAATGTGCCAGCCTCAAAATATTGGAATAGGTACCTGCTCCCTCCAGCTTAACCTGGTGTAACCTGTAGAATACCTGCCCATGGACAGGTAAAGGGTCTGTATAGGTATAGCTCCTTTTTGCTTCTCCGACTTCCTCCATAGCCTTACCGGGAACGAAATCCTGGTAAGTAAAACTTTTGCCGTCTAAAGACCGTTCTATTTCAAATCCCTTATTATTATGTTCGTTATATGTTACCCATTCCAGCAGCGCATGGCCGTCAGGAGACAGTCTTCCGTATAATGGAGACATTGTTACCGGCAACGGTTGATTTTCCTGCCTGATCTGATAAACAAGCGCATCATAAGATCCCGCCGAGGTCATGTAGGGAGCGCCTGCCGTATCAGCATCAAAATAAGTGGTCGCCCCCACTCTTCCTACTCCTATGATGTTACCCCAATTGTCTAAAGTAATACCATAGCCATAGTCAATTCCCGTTCCTCCTATTTGTTTTGCCCATAGCAGGTTACCGGACGTATTTACTTTCCAGATAAACAGATCAGCGCTGTTCGACCCTCGACTTTTAATTGTTGTATCCGATATGCCATTATCTGGGTTAAAATCGGCAGGGCCATAAAAATACCCGGTCACATAAACATTTCCGCCGGCATCTGTTACAATATCCTGCCCCACTTCCTGGTAGGATGTACTTGTTAGCCCGCTTCCCGCATTTTTAGCCCAAAGCAGCCCTTCGTTGCTATCTAGCTTTATTAAAAAAATATCATACCCGGAACCGCCATTTGCAGTGATATATAGCGTATCGCCCGGCCCGGCACCGGGATTGAAATCGGCACGGTTACGGAAATTTCCTGTAACATATACATTCCCTGCTGCATCCACAGCCACGCCATTTCCCTTTTCTGCAAGCGTTCCGCCAAACGCCTTTGCCCATATAAAATTGCCGGCAGTATCATACTTTGCAATATAGACATCATCGGCACCGGCAGATGCCAGGTTAAATTCATTGTTGCTATCGGGATTAAAGTCTGCCGTGTCAGAAAAGGTGCCGGTGATATAGAAACTTCCTTCCAACACATCAATATCATAAACAAATTCGCTGGACGCCCCCCCCATCTGCCGGGCCTGTACCACATTTCCTGCGGCATCTAGTTTTATTACCGCAACATCATATCCTCCCAAGGGCTCCAGGCTTAAAGTATCATTAATAAAGACTGTTTGCGAAAAATGAAACGGCAGGTAGCTATTGCCGGAAGCATCCGTAGCGAGACCATGCGCTTGTATAGCGCCCACCCCTGTTCCGCTGGCACTAAAGTGCCTGGCCCAGACAAAATCGCCATTGGTATTTAATTTTGAAATAAAAGCAGAGGTACCCGTGCCGGTGAGTTTGAAGGTATCTCCGACCGCTGTACCCGGATCAAAATCGACGGTGCCATAGAAATAACCTGAAGTATATACATTTCCCGCAGCATCCGTTGCGATACCAACACCATAATCCTGGCGCGCTTTGGCCGTATCGGTAGAAGCAAATTGTTTGGCCCATAAGAATTTTCCGGAAGCATCCAGTTTGCAGACAAAAACATCTATAGCTGATATACCGATACCCAAAGTTATCTCAAGGTTATAAATCCCGGTATCGCTGGGATCAAAGTCTGCCAGGGCCCCGAAACTGCCAATGATATAAAGATTCCCTGCAGCATCTGTAGTAACTGCCCGCCCTTCATCACTAACGGAACCGCCCATATTGGCAAACCAATTGTATTGCTGCGCCTGCGCACCACAAAAACTGCCCATTAAGAGACTTAGTATTACCGCGATATTTTTCATGTTATACTGGTTTATATTTTAATGATT
This sequence comes from uncultured Taibaiella sp., assembly GCA_964519735.1. GTDB lineage: Bacteria > Bacteroidota > Bacteroidia > Chitinophagales > Chitinophagaceae > Taibaiella. Next base: position 778 of record CAZFKK010000291.1, on the reverse strand, counting down.
TTTAAATGATCTCCGGTTTCCTCTGGGAAAAGAGCGTTATAGTTTTATTATCTTCTCCACCCTGATCAGGTTACCGTCCTTGCCGGTAATGCGCAGCAAATAAATACCCGACGCAACATCCTGTAAAGAAAAGAACCTAGCTTGCTGCAGGTTCAGGATGCTTGTGCCATCCATAGCCGACAGTTGAGCATCCACTGCAACAGGGCTTTTGATATATACCTTATCATTGGAGGGATTGGGATAAATGCTGACCTGTCTGTTTAGCGGTATATTATCCAACCCGGAAGCATTGGTGATGGTATATATTTCTGAAGTATCCACGCAGCCGGATTCATTGGTTACGACTACCTGGTAATCCGCGTTCTCGGAAACGGTATAACTGCTGCCGGTCGCACCGGGTATTTCTCCCCCGTTCTTAAGCCATTGATAAGAGAAAAAAGACAGGGTGGTACTTAATACGAATTCGTCCACATTGATTATTGCTTCAGGCACCGGATGAAGGGTCAACTCCAGCGCAACGACACTATCACAGCCGGACAAGGCAGTATAACGCTGTTGGTACGAACCGCTCACCTGGTAAACTTTATGATTAAACGTATAATCTGCAGCACAAAGGGTAATGGCAGTATCGGAAAAGAAGGTATCTGAACAGGCTATCTTCCAGATAAAAATATCATGAAAACCTTTGGTAACCAAGCTATAATTACTATTCCCCGGATCAAAGTTACAGGTATCATGCGCAAAGTATCCGGCAGTGTATATTTCGCCCGCAGGTCCT
>CAZFKK010000290.1:1796-4122 GCA_964519735.1 uncultured Taibaiella sp. | reverse complement strand
TCATTAAGGTGCAACTTCCGGCCAGAAGCAGTCCTTTGGATGATCTTTCCTTCAATGGTCGTTAATACCACATGAACAGGCAAAGCACTTTCTATATTTATCTTGTCCTTTGCCGGATTAGGGTAGATGACTAAGGAATGCTGCCATCCGGGTAAAGGATGAATAGAAGAGTAATTGGAAACAAGATAAACATCAGAAGTATCCGTACACCCGCTTTCATTAGTTACAATTATTTTGTAATTTCCATTCTCTTTGACTGTTAATGTACCCGAAGTTGCCCCCGGAATCGCTGCATCGTTCAATAACCATTGGTAAGATGCATACGGTATTTGTGTTCCCAATTCGAATTCATTAACCGTGATTACAGGTTGTTCCATTACACTAATAAAGACTTCCACGCTAACCATTGCTGCCGTATCGCAATCATTATAAGCCCATACCTGTATAACACCGCCTTGCATAGTTGCAGTAACAGTTATGCTATCTGAAGTGCTGCTGCCGACCCATCCGTCGGGTAATTTCCAGGAATAACCAAGAGCGCCCGGTACTGCAGGGATACTATACGTTTGGGTGGTCGTCGGGCAAACAGAATCCGGACCAATAATCTGTTGCAGTTCGCCAATGGTACATTCCGAAATACGCATTAATAGTCCATCAAAGCCTCCACCTAATGTCTGTTGGAAAGCATTGGTCGTTCCTAATCCATTAGCATTGACAAAACCGCCTACATATACGTTTCGGTATTGATCATGGGCAATAGAAAAACCGGCATCATAACCACCGGCTCCATAATAGGAGCCCCATTGTATCTGCCCCTCCGGGTTGAATTTCGCAACATAGAAGTCATTACTTGCATTAGAAGACGGAGCAGATTGAAATGCTTCACTGGTAGCGATGTTTTCTTTACTGGTTGTATATCCGGTAATATAGATATTACCTTTATGATCACAATCCACACCATACCCGTTTTCTAACCCGATCCCCCCATAGTAAGTACCCCAGAGTCTTTTTCCTAAGCTGTCAAACTTCACCAGGTAGCTTTCATAATTACCGCCACTGGCAGGCTGGTGCGAACCAGGGGTGGCGATATCAACCGTACTTACCGTGTATCCGGTAGCCACCAGGTTTCCAAACGGATCACAGGCAATACCTGTTCCGAACACTTGTCCGCTTTGGTTACCTCCATAATAGGTGCCCCAGATTCTTTTCCCCGATCCGTTAAACCGGGTAATGAAGGCTTCCGAACCATTGGAAGGCGTCATGATGGTCTGGTGAGCCCCTGCAGTGGCCATACCATCCTTACTCCCGGTTTCACCGGAGACATAGACATTATCAAAATCATCGCAGGCAATAGCCCAGGTATATTCATTACCTTCCCCACCTAAATAGGTAGCCCACTGACGATTACCAGCCGTGTCAAATTTCACCAGGAAGGCATCAGTACCGCCATTATTGGTAAGTTGATGCGCACCGGTTTTTGCAATATTACTGATACTTGCTGTTCTGCCGGTAAGGTAAATAAATCCTTTTTTATTGCTGGCAACGCCCCATCCTTCATCATTGCCTGTTCCGCCGTAATACGTTGCCCAACTCAACACACCATCTTCCGTAAATTTAGCCAGATAAGCATCAGCGGCACCACCTCCGAACGTATTCTGGTGGCCACGGATGGCTATATTATTATCACTTGTGGTCTGACCTGCAATATAAACGGAATTGAATTCATCTACCGCAACGGACCAGCCTTGTTCATCTCTTGTTCCCCCATAATAGGTAGCCCATATACGTGCGCCACTGCTGTCAAATTTAACCAGGAAAGCGTCACCTCCATTGCCATAGGTTACCTGATGGGCTCCTGTGGTGGCTATGTTGCTGGCCGAAGCAGCACTTCCGGTCATATATACGAATCCTTTTTGATCGCAGGCAATAAATCGACCTAAGTCGGAACCACTCCCACCGTAATAAGTACTCCATTCCAACACCGGGTCAATAATCAGGGTACCTTCATGTGCCGCAACAGTAAAAGACAAGACATTCTCTTTAAGAACAAATTTGGATGGGACAGGGGTACCATTTTCCAGGAAACTAACCGGTGCCTGCTCGGTGACGGTACCTTTTGGCGTTGTTGCCGTTATTCCTCCCTGTTCATTGATCTTTAGAGATTCCGTACCCATATACCGGAGCTGGATGTCTGAAACTTTTCCTCCCGGATGTACTTTAAAATCGTATTCCAACTGGCCGCTATTATTGACATATAAGGTCCAATCTATATTTGGATATACATTTTCATAAGTAATTTTCTGAAAAGCATGGGCTTTTACCCCTG
>CAZFKK010000290.1:0-1786 GCA_964519735.1 uncultured Taibaiella sp. | reverse complement strand
TTACCCCTGGTGCTGTAGTGGTGTAATACTGCTCATAATACGTCAATTTTTCTTCCGTACGTACTTTTGATTTAGGATTGGCATGTAACAATTCCACATCCATGCGGTAGCTATTCGTGACCGTTCCAAAAGGTTGCGGTGTTGAAGGATTGGTGCATTCATTCCACTGATAATGAATTTTATTGCTACCGATAAATATATTAAGATCAGGTGAGGTGCTGAGCCGATATCCTATATCCGTCCGGATATTCTGATGCTGATCTTGTATTTGCCCTTTATTCTCAATAAAATAAAGATTTGCCTTGGTTTGAGCTTCCATAGAGCTTCCTGCTGCTCCCATGAGAGCGAATAAGAGTAAAGGTTTCCGTAAATTCATGATACTTATTTTTAATTGATCTTTGGATATAATGTGACCATCCTGTTTATCGCTTAACAAATTTCAATTGAGCGACTTCCATACCTTCTTTAATGACTACAAAGTAAACCCCCGGAGTTAAACCTTGAATATCAATGTTGATTTCAGCGCCACTTTGATTAGGAAGGTGTACGATGCTTTGTCCCAAAACATTCACAATGCTGATTTCAGATTTGTTGAGCATAGAAGCACATTGAAGCGTGACCCTATCCGAAGCCGGATTAGGATAGATCATGGTTTCTTTACCATTGATCTGCGGCATTCCTGTAAATCCTGAAACGGCATAACATTCCGAGGTTTCCGTACATTGGTTCTTTTTAATTTCTACAGCATAATTACCATTACGGATCGCTCTGAAGTATTGTTTCGTCTCTCCTGCAATCGGAGTCATATCCTTGTCACAATCCAGCCATTGGTAGCTAGCGCCAACCGTGTTTGATGTCAATACTTTATCATCTTTAGTTACTGTTAAATCAACCTTATTGACGGTTAAGTTTAAAGTCACCGTACTGTCACATCCGTTAGCCGTTTTTAAATCCAAAGTATAAACACCACTCTCTGTATATTCGTTATCGTCTAAATTAAATTTGACACATGCAGTTCTTGAAATGGTAGTGGTGCTACTCTTGTTAACAGTTAGGTTGACATTAATGGTGCTGTCGCAGCCACTGACCGTTCTGAAAACATGGGTATATGCCCCGGTTTTCGTGTAATAAAGTTTTTTATCTAACGAAAAGCTGTCACAGGTCGTTTCTGTAAGATTTTGCGTGCTGGACTTTTTAATTGTCAGGTTTAAGGTTACGGTACTGTCACAACCCTGGCTGGTCTGTGTATTTTGTACGTAGGTACCGGAAGCAGTCAGTGTTTTACCGTCAAAAGGATAGCTATCACATTCTGTAACGGTCAATGTCCTGGTGGACGGCTTATTGATAGTCAACATCAATGTAACCGTGCTATCGCATCCTGCAGCATTTGGGTAAACATGAGTATAAGTACCGCTGGTTGTATACTTAGTGCCATTATACGTGTAAGAATCACATGCTTTAGTGGTTATGCTGGAAGATGAATTACAGTTTGATTGTATCAGCTTACTTAAATAAGTATCCGTATTTCCGATAGAAGGCAGGAACTTCTCTCCGGGACCGGGATCAAAATCTACGTCGCCTGTATATTGACCAATCACATAAATAGATGCTCCATCATGGCCTAATGCCATTCCGGCAGCCGTGGGATTACCGCCTTTTTTTCCTTCAATGACGCTAACCCATTGAAATTCTCCATTTCCATCTAACTTATGAATGTAATCACCGGAACCTTCAGACCTGACAAAGAAAGTATCCTTATCGCCGTTTCCGGTATTGAAATCAACAT
>CAZFKK010000289.1:0-4125 GCA_964519735.1 uncultured Taibaiella sp. | reverse complement strand
CTCAACCTCAGGGTGTCTATATTTATTCTATTTCAATAACCACAAATAAGGGTCAAAAAGAGGAATATCATGGCAATCTTACCTTGCTACGCTAAATAGCAGAGGTGCCTGGAACTATAAACCGGGCCAAATCTTAGACGGCAGCAGGGTAAAATAGGGGGAAATACTTAGTTACTGTACGTGGAAACACCTCATTTTATCTCATTATCCGGCAATATGCCACTATCTGGTTACATTTGTTTATACAATATATACAAATTATTTTTTTAACCATAAAAAAAGAAATCCATGAAAAAACTATTTATACTCTCTTTCATGAGTCTGAGCAGTTCCCTTGTTATGGCCCAATGGAATCCCAACACCTCTGTTAACCTGGAGATTGCCGGCCTTACGGCTGATGTTCAGGAAGTGGCAACTACCAGTGATGGTAAAACCTGGATAGCTTATTACCATCCGGTAAAAGGAGACTACAATATGCGGGCTCAACTGCTGGATCAGGAAGGCAATAAACTATTGGGAGATGACGGGATACTTGTGAACGACAACATTACCGGAAGCGCTACTTTTGTATTTAATGTATTGGTGGACAGGGATGACAACTTCATCATTGCTGCCCAGGACATGCGCACTGAGGAAGACTACACGGTGGTTGCCCACAAAGTCAACCAAAAAGGAGAAAACCTTTGGAATGGTAAGAATGGCGTAGTATTAGGTGTGGGCCTGGCGCCTTACCTGACCCAACTGTCCAATGATGAAATTATTGTCAGCTGGGCTAACTCCGGGAAGATAGGATTGCAAAAGATAAACAAAGAAGGCTCAAAAGCCTGGACTAATCCTAAGGAGATGACACTGGGCGCGGGTAAGTTATCCAGGGGGCAGCTTGCTCCAATGAGTGATAGCGGTTTTGTTATGGTATTTCAAAGCGGAGGGCGCTTCGGAATTGCCAGCACATTATATGCCATGCGGTATAAGAATAACGGAGACAGCTCATGGAAGGCTTCTTTACAATTGAGTAATGAATCTACTTCAGGAGCAATTGATTACAGTATAATCCATGATGCCGATACTACCTATTTTGGATACTATTCCAGCACTTTAAGCTCCAGGTTCAATTCCTGGCTGCAACGGGTTAACCCTGACGGAACACTTCCTTATGGCATTAACGGTGCCCCTTTTTCCATTTACCGCTCACCCGGTGAGCCCAACCAAATGGCCACCAGTATTGCCTCGGAGCCAGGATCGCCTTATGTATGGGCGGTAGCCAGCATGTGCAATTCCGGGCAATCCGAATATGGCGTAGCGGTGCAAAAATTCAACAAAGCCGATGGCAAGGCCCTCCTGGATATCTATGGCAAAGAGATATACCCGATCAATGCCGACAGGTTTGCCATGCAGGGGAAACTGGCTCTAAGTCAGGATCGTCCTTTGTTTATGGTATGCAGCGACCAGGATTACCTGATTAAAGCTACAGTATTGGATGAAAACGGAGATTTCATCCTACCCTGGAAAGACGAAGTCATCAGCGGTACGCTTATCCCCCGTCCTTCTGCCGAAACAAAAGGCCGGTTTGCCTTTACCAAAAATGTAGACGGCCAGTCCGTAGCACTTTGGGTGGAAAACCGCGGTGCCGGTAACAGGGCCTATGCCCAGAACTTCGATTTAAAAGTATATGATACCAGTGTCGTCGTTACTGTAAAAGATGACGCCCCGGCTACCATCACCGTTAAAGACGGAACCCTGCAACTGGAAGCTAAGGTATTGCCTAAATCCGTTGACCAGGAAGTAACCTGGAGCCTGATCAATCCCGGCGCTCTCGCCCATATTTCAGAAACGGGTTTGGTTACCGCTTATAAAGATGGTACCGTTTGGGCCAAAGCGGTCTCTAAAGCAGTACCTGCCTATGCTGATTCCATTGAAATCACCATTTCCAATCAAACCACAGCTATCGGGGATATCACCGCAGCACTGGGCTTCCGGCTATATCCTAATCCCGTGGAACATGCCCTGTACCTGTCCCTGACCAAAGCCCACCCGGTATTACAGTGGAAGATCACGGACCTGTACGGAAGAATGATCCTGGAAGACGAGGTCGCAAGCAACAGTCTGAATAGTCCTGTTGCTATCGATATCAGTCGATTAAGCTCCGGCGTGTACCTGTTTCACCTGCAGGGTGAAGGCGTCCGGCTGAGTGAAAAAATAATCAAAAGATAAAAGGTTAAGAAGTCTGCATGGCCTAAAAAGAGGGAAGCTGATGGCTTTCCTCTTTTTGTTTTTTAAAGTTTCTTAACTTTATCGGGCAATGGAGTTGAAAAACACCCGCTATGCCCCTCTGGCCCGCATAGCCTTTTTACTTTATTTATTACCCTTTACCGCTTTCGCCCAGGTCGAAATAGGCAGCCAGAAGTATGCCCTTCCCAGAGCTACAGACACTACTACTATTGCCTTAAGACTGAACCAGGTAAGAAAGAACATCATGACATTGCCCGCTCCGGCGGCCCTGGATTCCCTGAATGACATTATTACCCAAAGTCTTCATTCCGGTTTTGGAAGAGGTGTCGTATACGGGTACCTGCACAAAGCCAAGATATATTACAGCCTGGGCAACAGCACACTATTCCTCCGGGTATTGGATCAGGCCATCTCCTATGGCAACAGGTATAAAGAAGGACAGCCTTTCCTGCCTCTTTTATATAATGAAACCGGCTGGGCCTATGTACAACATGACAATTATGAACAAGCTACCGCCTATCTCTTAAAGGCACATGACCTGGCTCAGAAAGGCATTGACGGGCAGCTTAAAGCCTCTATTTCCCTCAACCTTACGGCTGTCATGTTGCTGTTAAGCCAATACCAGCAAGCTACAAGATACCTGGCAGAGGCAAAACACCTGTCCGGGGGGGAACATATGGAGGAAGAGCGGGTACGTACCCATCTCTTCCAATCCATTTTAGCCTGCGAAAAAGACAAAGACCTGGTATCCGGGAAGCAGCAACTCGAAACTGCCATTACTGTCGCCAGGAAACATCACCTGTCAGAATTCCTTCAGATGGCCCTGGTGAACCTGGCCACCCTTTACCTCAAAACCAACGAACCGGCTTCCGCCCTCCCCTTGCTGGAGGAAGCGCTTAACCTCAGCCAGGAAGCCGGCGCCATTGTCAATGTCGGGGGAATGGCTACCCTGGGCGAAACCTACCTGAAACTGGGACAACTGGACCGGGCAGAGGCTTTGCTCCGGGAAGCCTTGCAGCAAAGCCGACTCAACCATTACCATAAAGACAACCTGGTTCATATCCACCATGTTCTTGCTGAACTTTATGAGGCCCGGAAGGATTACCGGAAGGCCCTTTGGTACAAAGACCGCTATATTGCGTTAAAGGATAGCATATCCGGCAACCAGGTCAAAGAAAGCATCAACCAACTGGAAATGCAATATCACTCCGCCCAAAAGAACAAACAACTGGCAGAGAACAAACTGATGATCGCTTTACAGCAATCGCGGCTCTCGCGGAAGAATACCTGGATATTCTGGGGTACGCTGACCTCGGGGCTGGTCCTCTTTATGGTGGTTTTTTTCTACAGGCAAAAACAGAAGAACATTGAATACAAACTAAAGGCCATGGAACAGCAGGAAGCGATCAAAGCCTGGCAAGCCACCTTAAAAGGGGAAGAACAGGAAAGAGCCCGGGTAGCGCATGAATTGCATGATGGTATCGGCGGCCAGCTCTTTACCCTGAATATGTATCTCTCGGCTGCCAGGGAGGAATGCGTGGCGCTGCAGGAGGCGCCGAGCTACCAGGCCAGCCTGCTTTTGTTAAAAGAAACCATGCAGGACCTGCGCAATACCGCGCATAATATGATGCCGGAGCTGCTGGTCCATTCCGGCCTTGCCGAAGCGCTGCAGCTTTCTTGCCATAAAGTCAAACAAACACGGCAGATTGATATTGATTTCCAGCAATATGGCAACATGGATAAGCTGGATCATCATTTTGAGCTTTCCCTGTATCATATTGTGCGGGAACTCATCCAGAATATCCTGAAGCATGCCCAGGCCACCAAAGCCCTGGTGCAGTTCAGTTGCCACGACAGCTTTTTAAACATTACGGTAGAGGACAACGGGAAGGGGAT
>CAZFKK010000288.1:0-4162 GCA_964519735.1 uncultured Taibaiella sp. | reverse complement strand
GCCCTTGCGGGTTACCGGTATGCACAAACAGAGGATTGGCGCTCTTGTTACCTGTGCCGGTGGCGGTATAGCCAGGAACATTGCTGTAATTAATACTAGCTGTTGTATTCAGACTGTTGAAAAAATCCGGATCCTGCGGCGCTGTATTTCCCCATATAATGGAATTGCTCATATTCAGCGTTGCGCTATGACTACTTATTCCACCCCCGCTTGTTCCGGCTGAATTTCCATAGAAAGTGCAGTTGTATATCGCTACAGAGGAAGCATCATTAAAGAGAGCGCCCCCTGTTCCTGCTGTTGCATTATTATAAAATATACAATTACTCAGCGTAGGGGAGGAACTGGTATTAACCATTCCGGCGCCATATCCACCGCTACTGTTATTGTAAAAGACACAGTTGTTGAGCCCGGGTGAAGAATTTATGTTATACATACCCCCGCCCATACTGGTTGCCTTATTACCGGTAAACAGGCAATTATTGATAAGGACCGAAGCGTTATTATTAAATATTCCGGCGCCATCATTGGTATGGGCGCCCGTTATTGTAAATCCGTCTAAAATCGTAGATGCGCTGAGGTTATGGTTATAAATTACCATACGATCATCTGCTTTCAAGGTACACACATTGGTTTTCCAATCGCGTGTCTCAAAGGAAGTTTCATTGCCGGTAAAACCACCGTAAATCCTGACACCCTCCTTCGGTACAAAACAGCTGCCGTATACGGGAACATGCGTTGGCAAATAAGTACCTGCTGCGACCCAAATAGTATCTCCATCCTCACTTGCATTAATGACCGCTTGAAGATTATCCGAAGCAAGGGACCAGGATTGGTAAGGTGCTGTACCTGGCTGTCCGGGTTTTACATAACGAAGGGTGGCATGAGTGGAGATGCCCGCTAACAAGATAGCGGTCAATAGGATGAGGGTCAGTCGCTTCATTTCGGTTTAAGGAATTTAGATTCCCGGTGTAAACATAGCCGCAGCGGCCAACAGAAGGAAATAAAGCCGTCTTACAAATATCTTACATTTGCCTTGCAACATTTCATATTATTGATAAATAGTAAAATACGAAAAATCAAAATTTTTCATTTAAAAATCAATTCACCAGGAAGCCACACAGTCACACATAGTAAATGATTTAATTTTAAATTAATTATTGATATAAACTTAGTTATATATAATACCCGATCCATGCCGGTCCGGGTCCCTGAATAGAGACAAAATGTAACGTCATGTCTATAGAATATTCAATATTTTCCCCTATAAAAGAGGATATATCCTATTGAACTTTCGAAGATAGGTGCATAGAAAGAGCGGGGGACATACCATTATCTTACCAGGTATAAAGATGCGGAGTGAATAAAAATCCCGTGGAGCGCATTGAAATATATTATACTTATTACCTACATCTGGCTAACCCCGTAATCCTAAAGAACCAATAGGGCTATAAACTGTTGATCACTTCTTCCAATACCTCATTATTGGAAAAACTCAGCTTTTTGCGTATCCTGTGCCGCAGCACCTGTACCGTATTGGGCGAAACGCCTAACATCGAGGCCATCTCTTTATAAGAGAAATTCAATTTGGAAAGTACAAAATAGCGCAATTCCCCCAGGGAAAGATCCGGGTAAGCCTGCTTTGTCCGTTGGATGAAGCCGGGGTGTGCCTTTTCAAATAATCTTTGAAAATCGGTCCAGTCTTCATCGGTAAGAATTGAGCTTTGTTGCAGTTGGTACAACAATTCCATTTGCTCCTCTTCGGAGCGAAGTGTTTGCAACTGCTGGATCATCCTATTCTTTTCCGCCATGCTTTCGGTATACTTCTGCAGTTCAAGCCGGGCAATTTTTAACCTCTGCTGAGCCGCCTGCAATTTCAGGTCTTTAGCCAGCTGTCTTCTTTTATGCACAAAATAGCTGAGTGCAATTATGATACACAGGCCTGCCACAACACTGACCAACACAAACCGTTCATTCGCTTTTTCTTGCCTTTCCAGGGCCAGGGCAGTCAATCGCAGGGCCTCCTCCCTCCTGGTAATTTTCTGCTGTGCCTGGAGCACTTTCATCGCATTGAACTCTTCATAGTAGTCATTAATAGCACTTATAGCAGAGTCCAGGTATAATTGTGTCTTTTTTTTATTTCCAGCGAGGCTATACCACTTACTTATTATAGGATATAAAAACTGTAACCGATTCTGTTGTCCCGCCTTTTCAATATTTTCCCGCGCACTTAATATATATATCCACGATTGTTGCCTGTTATTTCTTGAAAGAAAAATATCCGCCAATAAAATGGAGGCACCGGCAGCCGGACCATAATCATCGATCTTTAGGGCTCCGGAGTAATCATATTCCAGTAGAGGTATCGCTTTATCATATTCTTTCCGGTAATAATGACTGGCGCCGATATTTCCTGTGGCAATCCTTTCCCACTCCTTTTTCGCTTTGGCAAACGGGGTTTGTAGTACCTGGTTAAAATAATAGTCAGCGCTGTCATATTTTTTCTCATGTTGATAACACAAGCCCAGGGTATTTCTTGCTGAATTGAGGGGTAATGTATTAAAATCTGTTTCCGGCAATGCAAGCATTTTTTGAAAGTACTTTTTTGCCGAGGGATAATCATGAAAAAAGTAGTAGGACTCTCCGATCTGTAACAGGTCTCTTGCCATTTCGGGATAATCCTCCGGCTTGATCGTATTAAGTATTTTATCTAACAAAAAGTATTGCTCAAAGGCCAGCTCATAGTTTTTGACGTATTTCCAGTAATATTCCGCCAATACACGAATAGCCCTTACTTTAATATGCCAGATATTTTCTTTATCCGCTATGTCCACCAATCGATCCAGTCTTTTAATTGATTCGTCTGGCGGGAGATGATGAAAGTAAGCATACCTGTAGGTCAGGAAGAGGTCTACTTCCAGCTCCAGTTCTCTATCCCTGTGTTTCCGGGCAAAGCGCTTGATCTCTTCCCCTTTTTGAACAACAAGCAGGGAATCATCAAGCATGAGTACATTTACATACAACCTATGTATTTGGCCGATCTTTTCCGCATACGGCTTATGGAGCAAAGCTTCATATTGAGCTGTCGAAGCCAACGGAAAAAGCAGGCATATAAAAACAAGGTATATCTTTTCACGGAAAGGCCGGTACCTTATCATCGGGTTAAAGAGGGTATTGAAAAATAAAGCAAAAATAACTATACTCTATTCAATTACGTGTTTCTTTTGCTACCCTACGCATTAATTTATCTTTCAGGTTAGCTCTATATTTGTCTTTACTGCCTGAAGATAGCCGGGAAATAGCATAAATCAGCAATAAAAAGATAGTAAATCTCCTACTGGAAAGATAAAAGCCCAGCAACAAGCTGGAAGAGGAACTCATTTGCCAATTAGGTTATCTTCGATAACAAAAATGCACTAAACTACGCTGCTTAAAGTATAAAAAAAGGCTATCTTTCGGATAGTCTTTTTTTAAAATTATTAAAAATGGGCGCTGCCTTACCTGCATTTACACTCCTCACATTCCTGTTGTGTAGCAAAGCCTTTTTGAGAACAGCCGGTATAGCCTATTTGCTCACATTTATTTTTACCCTTGTTATAAAACCACCGGTTGAATGCTGCCTGGCATAATTCATCTGTCGGTGGAGTTTCGTTACAGGTAGCCATTTTAGGGTCGCAGTCCTTGGCGCAATTAGTGAACCCGATAGCCAGGGTTAAAAGCAGGGCCGGGATTAAAAAAATACGTTTCCTGTTATTCATATTAAATTGACTTATTATGTTAAAATATCTTCATTGAACCTGGCTATTTTCCTGTCTTGCAGGCTTGGCGCGCCCTCTTTTATAACATTTCTTTGAGCACTGTCCTTATGGTAGGATATTACCCATTTACTAATGACGATTTCTGGCACTACATATTGGGTGCCTTCCGGGGAATATTCTAAATTTAAAGAGTACAGGCCTGCTGACCTCATGGGATTACTCTTGGGCTCAAGGCATCCGTTGAAGCCTCCAACGCGGGATGAGCATATTGCCCCTGTATGCCGTATTTTTGTGTTGCCTATTTTTATATCTTTATCCAAAAAATTGACCGATGATCCTGCAATACCTGATGCAAGAATTTGAACATGAAGTAAACAGTACACGCAGATTATTACAAGCGATTCCTG
>CAZFKK010000287.1:0-4179 GCA_964519735.1 uncultured Taibaiella sp. | reverse complement strand
AGCCTGCACTTATGGAAAACATTAATCCTTTTTGTTTCGGCTTCATCATCGTGATGCCCAAGCCCAAAGAATACCCTCCGGAATTATGGGCGCTTAGTTTGTTATTAAGGTCAGATCTAAGAACGTCATTCTTATTGAGGTTATACAGACCGCTGATTTCCAAGAAAGGATATGCTTTAGTCCTGAGTCGTGTATGCTCCTGCGCAACAGTCATGTTGCAAAATGAAAGAGCCATGACTAAATAGCCAACAGTAGTAAAAGTTCTTTTCATTTTTTATGGGATTATATAAACGTTAGCCGTGGTGTCAGTCAATAGGGTTTCTCCTTCTGTAATAACTTTAATTAAAAATCTGTGGTAGGCAGGACTATTGGGTCGTTCCCTAAAGCGGAGACTACCCCCCGTTGTATTTAAATAGTACTTGTCGTCAGTAATGCGCTCCAGGTTTTCATTGTTTTTTTGGATAAACTCCCGAATAGAAACATAGTGAGGATTAAGGTAACTATCTGAGTCCATAGCAATAGTGATCAAATCTGTCAGGTCACTTCCTGCGGGATAGTTAGTGTTAAAATCATTGAGCGTATAAAACTTTAGATCTTTGAGCTTTTCCAAATGATGCATGATAGCAGGGCCGGGTTGATAGGCATTTGCTGTAGAGAAAGGGCGCCAATCGCTGTTGGATGGCTGATGGGTAATGGATCGAAAGTCGAAATTAAAGATAACGTAAAAATCACTTATTTTACAGGTATCGTTATCTTTTGTAATCATTTTACCTGTCGGCATTATTCGCTTCATAATCTCTATGGTCGTGCTATCATAAATATTATATATAGCCCGTTGGGTACAGCTGTGTACCAGCACAGCACTGATAAAACTGCCGATTAGCAGAGACATGGAGCGTAAAAAGATGCGTTGCATAGATTCAAAAGACTTTGTAATAGTAAAGACGAGCATTACTATCCCGGCATTGAGTAAGAAGCAAATAAATCTTGTAATTGATCAGCACTGCTCCTACAGCCGTTGTAGGGGAATCCCTTAAAAGAGGTTCTAAATTTTTAAATCAGGCTAATTATTTTTTGTGTCACGAGTTCCATTGCTTCGACTGTATCATATTTAATGCCAGCCCTGATTAAAAAGCCCATGTCTCCGGTGAATTGTGTCGATTGCATTTTTTCGTTCAGGTTCATTTCAAATTCCCGGCGGCTAACTTTGTTCCCTTCTTCTTTCATATATATATGCCAACTTTCCACAATCTTCATAGGGTCGCAATTAACTTGAGTAAGGGCATACCAAAGATCAAATAGGTCTCTCCCTTTTTTACGTTGGTATAAAGCTCTTAACTTAGTACTTAAAAGCTCCTCAATTGTAAATGTTGTTATTAAGCAAGTTTGTTTATGCCAGGAAGAATCCACTGCAAATGATACATACTGATGCCCAAAAACAGTAAAATGTTCTCTTGTGTTTATCTCGATTTTGAGTTTCATTTTCTGTCCTGCTTCACTTGTTAAACGATATATCATCGTATTATTATGGAGCTTTTGTTTGCGCAAGGGTGTTCCTAAAAATGCCAGACAATCCCGCAGTCGATCCATCACAGGGCCAAAAGGCTCCGACGAAATTTGTACAAGGTCAATATCCTCGGAGTATCTAGCTGCTGATGGACTAAAGTGAATTTTATGGAGCGCGGTGCCTCCGCGAAAAGCCAACTTTTTACATAATTCAGAATCCGAAAAAATTGCAGCCAAAGATCTGCAAATAAGCAAATCCTGCTCAACTTGGTAATCGTCTTGCCATGGAGCTTGCTGTCTCCATTCGTTAATATATGCTATAGGTATCAAAAGTCTGTTGCGATTTCTGTGTTTACAATTATTTTCCAGACATTGCCAGTTACTTTAGATTGGCTTTTTTCTGCTGGTTCTAATAAAGCAGGGTGATATTTTTGTTTTACCAGCCATTCTTTAAGGGGTAAAATTACTTCTTCATTTCCGGTTTCTTCTAATAGATAGCCCAAACGTTGTACCGCCATAGTACTATTGTAGCGTTTTGCTAAGTCCCTAATCTTTATAGGGTCCAGTTCTTCTGCCAGTTCTTCCAGTACAGTGGCTACCTGATTAATGCCGCCTGCGTGTTTTGGGTAATAGCATAAATCGAATGCCGTAAGCTCAGGCGAGGAAACATTGATATAACCGGCAATTGTCTTTTGCTGTATTAAATCATTATGTTGCCAATCTTTCTTATAAACAAAATCAATTCGCGCGTAAGGTTTATTAATATCGGGTAAAACGGGAGGCTGAATAATAATCACATTTTTCTGTGGTTGTTGGTGCGCAGCTCCGTACCATGCCGCCGCATTTAATAGCCCAACGTAATAAAAGCGATTTAACCTCTTCATCATTCCATCGATATAATAGCTAATCGGCGGAGCACCACTTTTCCGGTGTTCTGGCGGTACAATCACATAAAACCCATTTCTTATTAATGCTACTTTATTATGGATGGATAAATTTGAAATCTGTTTTTTAAAAGCATTATGACTAATCTGAAGTTGCAGTTTTATTTCGTCAGATGTAAATACATACCTACCTGAAGCAACTAATTTGTCTAGATATTTCTCTAACCTGCCATATTCTTTTTCATAGTTCATTAAGCAAATATATTACATTTGGGCCTAATTGCAGCCCAAATGTAATATATTTACCTAATTATTTAGATTGTTAACTCATCTACCTTCAATAAACCCTATAAATAATCTCAAAGAATAGTCCCTGCTGCAGGGATTGATCATTTTAGTCCTGATCGCAATAAGCCAGGAGGGTGCTGCCAGTTCAAATCCGGTTGGACGTTCAACATCCGTTTGCAGAAAAAAAGCAAGGACACATATGCAAAATAGCGCATAATAATGTTATATTTGTAACGAAACATTAACCTATCTGAATAATTAAACAAATTTTATGCTGAAAGTAAAGCTACTACTCATACTAATTACTTGTTTGCTTTTTGCGGGAAAGAAAGGCCAGGCTCAAGGCGACTTTGCGCCTGTAGGTGCAGAGTGGTATTATGCCGGGAACAATTATGATTATATGTTTTTCTGGCAGGAGTGGACGGTTAATCAGAAGTGGGTGCAGCACATGCAATCTGTGAAAGATACCACATTTCTGGGTGTATCCTGTCGAAAGCTGGACGCTGTCAGTTATAATCGTGATGGCAAAAAGCCGGATTCCTTATTCATTGGCGGCACTGGGTCATTTTATCTTTATGACCATGCAGACACTGTTTTCGCATATAATAAATGGCTAGGCAAGTTTACACCTCTTTATGTGTTTACGGCGGTAGCAGGAGATACGATTTGCTTGCCTCATTTTAACCCTGGTTATTGTCTTAAGGATACTTTCTTTTGTTATATTGTCGATTCGGTAAAGGATGTCAGGTATGACAAGGAACTTCTTAAGACCTGGTTCACCCGTGCCATCAACCAGGAAGACCTAAGTGATGGTTGTTCCTATAATTGGGGGTTGGCAGGATATTCACATACAGTAGGGGACTGGGTAAATAACGGCCAATATGCCCGGAAATTAGGAGGTGTGGGTTCTGCTGTTACCGGTTTGTTTCCTGGAGTGACGATACATAATGCAGATGCAGGTGGTGGTGGTGGATTTCCCTCTGGCTGGCTGAGCTGTTACCGTGATTCTGTGCTGGATCTTAAAATGACCGAACGCCCCTGTGACGAAGTCGCTTTTCCAAGAACGGAGATAAATAAGATAGGAGACTTGTCGACTGCAATTTCTGTTTATCCCAATCCTGTTGGCCAAAGTTTCCGGATAAAATCAAATCTTCAGGTAACATCTGATATAAGTATTCATTTATTTGACCTTATGGGTAGGAAAGTTTTGGGCTGGATTCCTGAAGGCGGAATTGATCACCTTACTTATGATGTTGGCTCTTTGCCCAATGGTGTTTATATCTTAAGCATTCACACCCATACAGCGCATTATCACCAAAAAGTAATCCTTCAACATTGAAATAAATAAGTGCAAACGGTCGGTAAGTTTTCGTGGAACAATTAATAACTGATATTTATTACAAGTTTTACGTTGAAGACGATGCTATTAATTATGCTTATTGTTTACGTTCTTTTGTAGGATAAGGAGGGGAAAGTCCTGTTCATAATGTTTTTCAGCCTT
>CAZFKK010000286.1:0-4202 GCA_964519735.1 uncultured Taibaiella sp. | reverse complement strand
CTCTGCTGTGTTACGCATCAAGAAAGGAGCTGATGCTTTTGACCCGGCTTATTTCTTTGATGTACAAAATGCATCGGGCGGACACCGTATCGCCTTTCAGAATTATATTGGCCATGGCAGGTTTCTCGTAGGGATGTATGGCAAGGCAGTAGAATTTGACGGAGGAACCCGGTTGGCTGTTGTAGATGTAACCGGCAAAACCTTTAACTGGGTGACCGGCTTACCGGAGGTGATAAGCAGTGTTTCCAGCCTGAAAACGCTGGTATCTGAGGATAAAAACAACATCTTTATCGGCGTGAATACGGCGGCTAATGAAAATTATATATACGCGATCAACGGGGCGACAGCTAAGGCGGAACGTGGATTGAAAGTAGAAGGCGGTGTGATCACTTCGGTAGCTTCACTGACGTATTGATAGTTCGTAATGTTAGCGGGAGGCCGCTCTGTACAGGGTGAGCTCCCGCTATTTATTTGAGTAACATGGAACATCGGGTGAAGAAAAAGAAAAAGCACAACCGGTCCTTATTGTACAGGATATCGGCATGGTTGCATTTATGGCTCGGCCTGGTGACAGGTATCATTGTCGTGATCGTATGCCTTACCGGGTGCATCTGGGTATTTAATGAAGAGATCACGAAATACATCCTTGAGCCGGATACCCGGGTCGCTTACAAGAACGAACCGGTATTAAGTCCGTCCCGTATCCGTGAAGTGGCACAGCAACACTACCCGGGTAAATTACTCAGCTATGCCTCTTACAGGCAGGGAAGTCCCATAGAATTATTCTTGAATGAAAGCGGCCGGCGCAAGCGGGGTGGGGGTGGCGTTTCCTTAAAAATAGATCCTTATACCGGAGCAATGATCCGGACGGAGTTGCATCAGAAAGGAGAAATTGATTTTTTCAGGTTTATCCTGAACGGGCACCGCTTCCTGTGGCTGCCCTGGAAGATCGGCAGGCCCGTGGTCAATTACAGCATCCTTATTTTTGTGATCACCCTGATCACAGGACTGGTATTATGGTGGCCTAAAAAATGGAATAAAAGTACCCGTGATGCCAGCTTCAAGGTAAAATGGAACGCCAAGTTCAAAAGACTGAATTATGACCTGCACAATGTATTGGGGTTTTATTCGCTGCTGTTGCTCACCGTGATCGCGTTAACCGGCATGGTCTATGGCATTGAATGGTTCAGTAAAGGTACTTACTGGCTCAGCAGTGGTGGCCGGCAATCCCTACCCGAAGACAAAGGCCTGTTCTCCGATTCCACCCAGGCCGGAAAACATTATACCGCTATCCAGGCGCTGGACATTGCCTGGCATAAAGTGATCACGAAACATCCTGATGCAAAAGGGTTCTACTATAGCTTCCCGGACACCACCGACACGAAATCCACCATCGGCATTTTCATCTATCCATCCACCTATAGCAGTTACCGATCCAGCGCCCATTTCTTTGACCGGCATACCGCCGAAGCGTTGCCTGCCCGGTCCGTATATGCCCAGGATTTTGCCACAGCGACCTTTGCGACAAAGCTGCGGAAAATGAACTATGACCTACATGTAGGTTCTATTTTAGGTTTCCCCGGGAAAGTCCTGGCCTTCTTCGGGGCATTGATAGGCGCCACCTTACCCGTTACCGGGTTCCTGGTATGGTGGGGCAAAAAGAAAAAAAGTAAAAAACCTGTGGCCAGGGGAGCGAAGGCACAATCGGTCTCCAAAAGGGAAGCAGTGCTGGTGGAGTAGGGCATGCCAGTGAGCAAATATCCGGCCCGCCAGGACCCGGATATTTGCTATTTTATGAATTCTCTGTTGTAAAGTTGCATTCAGGCATCAGGCTTTTGCACGCTCAGGTATAGGCAGGAAGGTAGAGCGATCCCTAAGGAATGTCGCGATCCAAACCAATGCCATAGGCATCATCGGATTGAAAATGTTACCTCCATGAGACAAGTCAGTAGCTATGGCTCCTGCAAAATAGCAGGAAAGTAAGATAAAACCGATTTTCATGGTCTTCGGAAAAAGAAACAGGGCAACAAATGCAATCTCCATGATGCCTAGCAGGTTGATATATTTGTCGACGCCTAATTGTGCAAACTGGGCGACCATATCCGGGTTATGGCTGAGTTTCATAATACCGCTGAATACGATCATCAATGCAGCCAATGAGGTGACTATGATTGCGGCAATTTTTTTTGCTTTCATTTTTTTAAATTTTTTGAAGAGCAAAAATAGGGTAAGTTTACTTACAATTTATTAGTACTAATAAAAAGGTTAGTGGTAACCTGGAGGTAAGTTGTTCTTCGGAAGGGTACGTTGGACTTTACTGGCGGCTAAACCAAAAGGGACTGCCCAGGTTTTGGATCAGCCCCTTTTGCTTGCTTCAGAGTTGAAAAAGCCTCTCTTTCCCAAACGTCAGATCTTACAGACCTAGCAGTCGAAGCAATAATTCAAGAAGTGCATTTAGAGCTTCCATTGTCTTGCAGTTTTAAGGATGATGATGCTTACTCTATTGCCGGGTTTTCAGCTAAATCCCTTATTTATAATAACAAATATAAGACAGCTTCCTTAACTTTCAAATAATTTTCAAATAATTTGGGAAACGATTGGCAATATTTAAATCGTTAAGACAAAATATTTTATGCCTCTATTCGATATAGATTATTTGAGTTAATTTGAAATGTCCACTTTATTAAGTTAATACTGAAGAAATAGGCTGCTTTAGGCATATGATTTTGAATAATAAATCATGAATATTATTTTTTTATTAGATGGCATAAACCGGTTGATTTTACTATAATTAAAGATATTTAAATCCTCAAATGTTAAAAAGCCGGCAAATTGACAAATCCTATGTAATTTTCAGCATCAAAATTATCCCCTATGAAATTGTATTCGTTACTGACAACTATTGTTATGCTGTTCCTTAGCCTTCAGAACTCTGCCCAAGGCTTACTTTTAGGTATTAAAGCGGGCGTTAATTTCGACCGCACCCAGGGAGAACACCTTGATGGAAATTTTAACGGTTACTTTTTAGGCGGAGCATATGCCGGCCTGAGTTTTTCCGCCTTTAAAATTCAGATTGAAACGTTATTCTCGCAAAGCAATATAGCAACAGGCAGCACCTTCCATGATGCTTTTAAGCAGTACGTCAATACCAACGTAACTGATCTTAAGGAAGGTTCTTTCAAAATGAACGAGTTGTCTATTCCCTTAACCGTAGGCTACAGGCTCCTGCCTAAATTGTTATGGCTGCAGGCAGGTGTTCAATATACAGGAGTGGTATCCATAAATGATGTGCATGATTATTTGCAGGAATCAAAGCGGGTATTTACCTCAGGGTATCTTTCCGGTGTTATCGGTGCCGAGTTGACGCTGCCGCTTAATCTGAATGCAGGGGCCCGTTATGTAATCGGTATTACAGACAGGAATAAAACCGATGTTCCGGAACACTGGCGTACAAACCATATCCAGGTCCACGTAGGGTATAGCTTTATTAAATAAAGTCATTAGGTCTTTACGCTAACTAATCCTGACGAAGATTTACGGCAAGATTAATGCCCATTCAATTTGTTTTGAATGGGCATTAATAGTAAAAGTAATTATAAAGGCTCCTCTAAGTTCCCGGGATTTACTCCCTTTGCAGCACTGCTTAAATAGACCGGGCAACTTGCGCCACAACAATATCAACCTCTTCCCGGGTATTGTGACGGCAAAAAGAAAAACGCACGGGCACCTGGTTAGGATTATTATTGATGGCGCCGATCACATGGCTACCTGTATGTGCCCCGCTGCTACAGGCACTTCCCCCCGAAACACAAATGCCAGCAATATCCAGGTTAAATAAGATCATTTCAGATTTTTCCGTCTTGGGGAAAGAGGCATTCAATACAGTATAAAGACTCTTGCCCTCACAATCGCCATTGAAGCTAACGCCTTCAATATGTTGCAGCAACTGATCTTTCATATAAGTCTTTAGCTCCAGGATCTTCCGGCTGTCCTCCTCATAACCCGCCATCGCAATTTCCAGAGCCTTGGCAAAACCGACAATGCCATAGAGGTTTTCTGTGCCGGCACGCATATTCCGCTCTTGTCCTCCTCCGTTCAGGAAAGGCTTGATCCGTACATTCTCATTCACATATAATATGCCTATGCCTTTGGGGCCATGAAATTTATGTCCGGCTCCTGTGATAAAATGAACAGGCATATCC
>CAZFKK010000285.1:0-4203 GCA_964519735.1 uncultured Taibaiella sp. | reverse complement strand
AAAGAGAATGCGAAGATCATGGGCATTCCGCCTGCTATGCCTTCGGGATGTTCGCTGAAGTACATGATGGCGGAAATGCCGGACAGGGCCCTTGATGTAGGCATAGCGGAGCAACATGCGGTTACGGTAAGCGCCGGACTGGCCACACAGGGCATGCGGGTATTCTGCAATATTTACAGCTCTTTCATGCAGCGTGCCTATGATATGGTAATTCACGACGTCGCTATCCAGCAATTGCCTGTCATTTTTTGCCTGGACCGGGCAGGACTTGTCGGTGATGACGGAGGTACCCATCAGGGCGCTTACGACCTGGCTTATATGCGTTGCATACCCAATATGATCGTTAGCGCTCCGATGAACGAGCAGGAGTTACGCAACCTGATGTACACGGCTCAATTGGAAGAAAATAAAAATCCGTTTGTCATCCGTTATCCACGGGGACAGGGTGTGTTGCCGGAATGGAAAACCCCTTTCCAGAAAATGGAGATCGGTAAGGCAGAATTAATACGCGAGGGAAAAGATATAGCCCTCCTCACCATCGGGCATCCCGGCAATTTCGCGGTGAAGGCTTGCCATGAACTGGAAGAAGCGGGTATTGATGCTGCCCATTATAATATGCGTTTCGTAAAACCCCTGGATGAAGGCAGGCTACATGAAATCGGCAAAAAGTTTTCTACAATCATTACTGTAGAAGACGGGTGCATACAAGGTGGGTTCGGTTCAGCGATCCTGGAGTTTTTTAATGAGCATAATTACCCTGTTAAAGTAGAAATGCTCGGGATACCTGACCGCATTATTGAACATGGAAAACCTGAAGAGCAATACCGGGATTGTGGATTCGATGCGGCAGCTATTGTGGCCAAGGCCAGGACATTAGCCCTCGTCCGGAACGAAGTTATCCCGCAATTATAGCTATGTCTTAGGGTGGTTTTTATGTTGTGCCACTCAAAAGCAATGCTATTTTAATAAATATTTTGGGTCAATAAATGTTTGTTTTCATTGTATTTTTAATATTTTTGTTATTAATCAGTAAAAAAACAATCTATATGAAAAAAATGATGTTCGCTTTGATGGCAGCCGGTGCACTGTCCTTCACCGGAAGTCTCGGGTATGCGCAACAAGACGCACAAGTTCTGTCTGCTCCGCAAGAAGCCAATATTCCTGCTCCTCCCCAGTTTAGCTCTGAAGAAGCCAACAAAGGATTAGGAGAATTCGTTACACTGGTGAGAGAATATGCGCCTGCCATCCAGGCACAGAATGCTGAAAAGATCCAGGAATTCGGTGCCAAGATCAATTCCTGGCAGCAAGGAGTAACGGAATGGGTAAGTAAGTTAAGTCCTGAAGAACAATCAGAGTTCCAGGGATATATGCAAAAATTGAGCATGGCCTTGCAGCCTACGCCCTCTCCTGCCATGAGCCCGGTAGAAAGTCCTGTGGCCAGTCCGGTTATGGAGTAAGTCTTTAGTAATAAGGTACTTCTAATTGTAAAAAGGGCTGTCCGGGAATCCGGACAGCCCTTTTTAATTCCTGTATTGAGCTTTGTAGTCGTAGCCATATTGCCTGCTATTCACCGATCCCCTGTGCATGCAACAGTTTTTGAAGCAATGCTACCCTGATCTCCTGCAGGTCCCTGGTCGTATCAGCGGTTGAAAAATTCATGGCAAAGAAATAAGGATGAGGAATAACTTCGAGTTTTTTGGTCTTTACGTTTTTCAACTCATTAAATTTCTCTACATAACCAACAACCCATAACAGCTGTTCGCCTTTATAATCGCCCCATCCGGTTTTATAATACAATTTATAGCCCGGCTCGTCCTTCTGCAACATCATCCCTCTTACGATACGTTGACTCCTCGCACTAAAAGGCAGCTCTGCATGATAGAGCCTTTTGATAAAGCCTACCTGTTCGTCGGCGGAAATAAGCAAGGTATCATTAAGCCAGAATTGATCGATTTCGGGTCCTATGCGGGCATTACCATACCGCACCGTATCCAGGTAATGCTGCATTCTTTCCCTGCCATTACGCCGCGCCAGCTCCTGGTAATAAGGCACCGAGCTATACCTGAAGGCCTGGGCCATGGTCAGGTCCTGGTTCCAATTGGCTATGGACCGGGTAACGCCATCCCATTGAATCACCAGTTGTTCATCTGCCGCAACGCCATCTTCCAAAGCCACTAAAGAATTAAAGATCTTAAAGGTGGATGCAGGACTGACCCTTAAAGCACTCCGCTCTTTGTTGTAGTAATGCGCGGTCTCTTTATTATTGTCATACACCTCAAAGCAACCCTCGACGCCATATTCATCAAAATATTGCTTCCACTCCTTATGTTCTTTGATCCGGATGTCGGAGCAGGAGGTCAATAGGCCTATACCGGCTAAAAGGCCGGAGATTCGCATTAATTTATTCATCTGAGGTTATTTATTACTTTAAATTTCCGGGGAGCCTTCCCGGAATTACCTTAATTCAAACAGGTTCATTTTCGTCCTGTTGAGATGCAACACCTTAACAGGGTTGCAAAATTACTTCATATTTACACCGAAAGCGCGCTTTCTCCCGTTAATCTGCTCCTATCGGTAACAGGACAGTAAATAGGTATATTTTTAGTTTAAAATGCAAAAGCCCGGGCAGGAACGCATCCTGCCCGGGCTTTACACTTATTGATAAAGCAGTTCCCTTATTGTAAGGGGAAACCCGCCTGCTGTGCCAGCAACTGGAATGATTGGTTCCAACGGGTAGCTGAGGCCGTATCATTGGCCTGGGTTGCTGCCTGGATCATGAATTGAAAGGCACCCAGGCAAGTACGGGCATCTACTTCCATAGACAATTGTTGCTTACTTTCCGGCAGGTCCATCAGGTAATTCATCATTTGGGTATTGTCCCTGATGATGATCTCCGCGTATTGCTATGCTTTTTTAGTAGCTCCTGCCTGGTAATAGGCGGCTACGATCCCCCACATACTCTGATCATAAGGATAAGATTCATAGGTAATATTCGTCGCGATTTTATCCAGTAATTTTATGGCATCTTCTTTCCGGTTTTCCCGTAATAATGCCTCCGCTACTTTAGCGCCGCTAAAACGATAGGTCATCATCATCGTTTTATTCTTTTCATCAAAATAGATATCTTTCCTTTCCGTACCGCCCCATTGGAATTTGGACAAATACAGATCAAGGCTTTTATCGATAGCTACACGCTGTGGCGCACCGATCTGCGGAGAGGATCCGGGCGAATGAACAGGTACCAGTTTATTGGCCAGCCCTTCCATCTGTACATACTCTTCCAGTCCAAGATAATCGCCGCCCCCGGCAAAGCCACAACTGAAATAGATCGGGCGCTTCCACCCTTCTTTGGCTACACCGGCTACAATATTTAAAAAAGCCAGGTTACTCTTATCCAGGGAGTTTCCGGGGATAGTGAACAGTATCTGGGGCACAATGGATGCAGAATCAGCAGGAGCGAGGACGCCATTCCGGAGCACGGCTTCCTTATCCACATTGATCGCTATGTTCTTAGTAGGCAGCAGGTTGGTATAATCACCGGTAATCAACTGGACCTGGGCCCTTTTATCATCCGTAGTTAAATATTGAATAACTTGTTCTATATCAAAATACCGGCCCTTAGGTACGCCTGGGTCTTCTCTATAAAATACAATATCCCTTTTGCTGGCCCCAAACTGATCTTTATTCCAGATCATCGGTACGGCATCAGCTTCATTGATTTTATGCGTCAACTGTTCAATATACCAGTCTATGCCCAGCAAACTCATATTAATCACCCGGACATCCGTACGGTAGCCCTCTATTTCCTGCAGGTACCATACCGGGTAGGTATCATTATCCCCAATGGTGAAGAGGATAGCATTGGAATCACAACTGCTCAACACGTTATAGGCCGTTGTACGGGCATTGGTTTTTTGAGAACGGTCATGATCATCCCAATTCTGGCAAGCCATTAATACCGGAACCGCCAGGAGACAAATAAGCGTAGCTGCAACAGGTGCTGCCGTACCTTTTTTAAGGACCCGCTGCAGCCAGCCTGCGACAGCCAGTACCCCCAACCCGATCCAGATGGCGAAGGCATAAGTCGCACCGGCATAGGCATAATCCCTTTCCCGCGGCTGTTGCGGTGTATTATTTAAATAGAGAACGATGGCAATTCCCGTAAAGAAAAACAACAATGCGATGATAATACCATCCTGCTTT
>CAZFKK010000284.1:0-4205 GCA_964519735.1 uncultured Taibaiella sp. | reverse complement strand
GTTACCGCACGGCGGAAAACCACCGGCATAACCTGATCCAGAAATTGGATGTTAAAAACACCGCGGGCCTGGTGAAAATGGCCATTCAACTGGGCTTGATCTGATGCCCTTTCCTGACGAAAGAAATCACCGTTACACAGATCAGGCACAGGCAGGAAATGGCTAAAAACACACTATCGGTATTACCGCTGAGATCAATCACCCGACCCAGGATTGGCTCCCCCAGGGCAGCGAACAAATAGGCCGACATATTCATGACCCCCACCCCGGTTCCCACATATTGCTTACCCAGCAAATCGGGACTCATGGGCCAAAAGTTGGCCTGCGGCCCGTACACAAAAAAACCAGCCAGGAATAGCAATACCGCTGCCACAAGGGTATTGCCGGCCGGTGTACAATAGATGGCAAGGGCGATGACGGCGCTAACACTCATGCCAAACCGAATGGAAGCTGGCCGGTTTGATTTAAAAAGGGTATCGGAAATGCTACCGAAAATCAAGGCCCCGATGGCCATACCGATAGGCATCAGCACCGTGATCCAAAGATATTCAGGATTCTTATTCCAATCTTTGCCCAGATAATGGATCGGTACCCAAAAAATAAAACCATAACGGGCCATGCTTTCAAAACCCATAGCCAGGCAGGCGATCAGAAATTGCTTGTTGGCGAATACGGCTTTATACCTTTCCCGCCAGGTGGTGGTATCGGTAATTCCGCCCTCTTCTTCCAGATTATCAAAACCCAGGTCGGAAGGCTTGTTCCTGGCCAGGATATAAAAAATAACAGCCGCTACGAGTAAGAACAAGACCGGGAGCCGGAAAAGCCAACGCCACTCCAGGCCTTGCTGCAACAACACAATGGATAGGAGAAAGGTAACCACAGAGGAGCTACCGGCAGCCATGGTGTAAAAACCAAAGGCTTTGCCCCGCTCCGAAGCCTGCCACCAATTGGAAATAATGCGACTACCCGGTGCCCAGGCCATGGATTGAAAAAAGCCGTTCAAGGCCCAAACCGTTAAGATAACCGGAAAAGAACTGAGAAAGCTGATGGCTATATTACAGAGCACGGATAAGATGCCGCCTAAAGGAATCATGACTCTGGGGCTGAAACGATCGGCAAGATTGCCGTTGATCAATTGCCCCAAGGCATAACCGATCAACATGGAAAAGCTGATCCAGCCTATTCGTTCATACGAAACCCCCAATTCGCCAGCCATACCCTGGGCAGCCCATCCGAAATTATGACGCCCGGTATAAAAAAAGGTATAACAAAGCATCGTGACCAGCAACATCTTCCATTGTTGCTTTCTAAAGCGAGCAGCCTTCATATTTCTTTTTGTTTTTTTAGATTCTGACACCCACCCTTAAAGGCTTATGGGCCATTGCGTAGTCAAAGGCCGCCTGGGCCTCTGATAAGGGGAATTCCCGAGCCACAACGTCCCGGAACGGAAATGCGGACCAATGGGCCACCATAAAATCCCGGGCCTGCAAAAAATCATCAAAATTGTAGTTGTGCAATCCTTTTATGGTAAGGATATTCCGGATGATTCGCTCGGCATCCACCTGTACTTTACGGGTAGGAAATACGGCCCCTACCCATACTGCGGTACCGCCCACGGAAAGGGTCTGAAGACCGTATTCCATGGCATCAGGAGATCCGCTCATATCAAAAGCGATAGCGACACTGTTGGCTTCGGGAACCCTACCGGCCTCTTTCAGATCGATCAGCTCATCGGCGCCAAAAAGCCGGGCAGTAGCTAAGCGCTGTGGCGCGATATCGCCAACGCTGATTTGGGAGGCACCTGCCTGACGGCACATCGCTATGCAGGCCAGACCTAACAGCCCCGCACCGGTAACCAGCACACGTTTGCCTGTTACGCTGCCTGCCAAACGCAACGCGCCTGCAACAGTTGCAATGGCGCAATTAATCGTTGCGGCAATGGGTAAGGGCATGTCCTCCGGAATTTTCAAAACGGCGGTACCTTTTTTCAGGATGCAGCACTCCCCCAGCCCACCATGAAAAACTTCGCTGCCCTCAATTTTAGCATGCCCGTATTTAAATAAGCCGGCTCCCTTCTGCGGCATGCCGCTTAAAGAAGGCCCAGAGCGGGCATCGCTTGAAAAAATAGACCAGGTAACCAGGTCGCCGATGCTCAAGCGCTGCCCGGAATGATCTACCCCCGTATGAGCGCCGCCCAGCGCCTCGATCCGCCCTACAATTTCATGACCTAACACAGTAGGGCACGCTTCTTGGCGTACCCCGCTATAGGTATGTAAGTCACTGCCACAAATGGTGGTGTAAAGATTGTGGACCAAGAGTTCATCGGGCTCAATATCCCGTACGGGATAACGTTGGATGGCAAAAGGTTGTCCGGGCCCTTCAAAGGCGACCACTGTGGCTTGTTTTCCCATCCTACTAAGCATAGATTGATTCATCTGCAGAAATGATCCCGATAATTTCCTCAAGGTGTTGAATAAGGTGAGTATGTGGCTCCCGGCTAAGTTCGGCTTCCGAATAAGCACCCGTGGTGATCCCGATGACATATTTGCACCCGGCGGCATTGCCTTCCTGCAAGTCGGATACGGTATCGCCTACTTTCACCACTTCGTCTATGGAGGAGATATCAAGCAGTTCCATGGCCCGGAAGATCATATCCGGATAAGGGCGTCCATTGTCCACCTCATCACTGGTAACGCTGACATCATAATGCAGGCCCTGCTTCCAACCCAGGCGATTGAAAATAGCGTCAGCAATAGGGCGCGAAAAGCCGGTATCTATACCTACTTTAATGCCTTTGTTCCGAAGCTGAACGAATAAACTTTCGGCGCCGTCTTTGGCTCTGATGTGTTCATCCTCTTGATAGTAACGCACCATCTCGTCCACAAAGCGGTCGTGTAACTGATGAATCAACAGATCGGTTACCTCTATAGTATCCCCTGCATATTGCTCCAGCAGGATACGGATGGCCACGGGCTTGGGATACCCCATAACGGTATTGATATCTGCTAGCTGCACTTCGTAATGGGCTGCCTTTAATGCCGATTGTAATGCCTTCGCTACATTCTGATTGTCTTCTACTGTGGTACCGGCCATATCAAAAACGACCAACTTAATTGCCATAATCTATTATTATTTAGTTTTTTTTCGTGATCAGGAAGAAGAGCTGCCCGGATAGGAACATCCAGGCAGCTATCTTACTGTATTATTTACTGATGATTACCTTATGATGATACACATTACCTTCCGGGGCAGTTATCCTGATCAGGTACACTCCTGAGGCAAGAGAAGAAGTGTTGATACTCATCTTGCGCTCCTGGTTAGCGACCGCCTGATGATGAACCACCATGCCCAAACTATTCAATACCGCGATGTCAGCTACGCTGGCTGCATGGCCATCCGGGAACTCAATATTCAGTTGATGGGTAGCAGGATTGGGGTAAATAATCACCTTCTGACCGGCGTTGATTTCAGCTACAGAGGACGGAGCCGGAGTTGTGAACGTAAACGGCCCGACCCATCCTGTGGTGGGCGCTTTCTTATCATTACAGAACACTTTTATATAAAACACATAGGTAGTATTCGGTTGCAGTCCGCTGAATACCTGATTGCTGGAGAATACGGGAAGATAAGTTGCACTATCCGGATGGGTAAAACTTCCTTCCATGCCCCATGCGATAGCATAGCTACTGGTAACCTTACCCAGGTCTTCCCACACTAACCTGAAGGAGGTATCCGTAAGGGGCTCCACATGTACATTTACCGGTGCAGGGCAGGCACCCGCTGTAGCATAGGTATAAGGACCCACCCAGACACTTTGGGCATTGGCACTGCAGGAATCCCGGATATAGAAATCATAGTAGGAATCGGAAGTCAGGTCGGTATAACTCTTGTTATTATCGGAAACAATAGCCGGGGCAGCGGTATCGAAAGCAAAACCGGCAGGGCCATGCTTAACAATATGTGTTGGCGCAGCCGAGCTCCAGGTCAGGCGGGCAGAAACATTGGTAATACTGTCTGCAACAATATCAGTAGGAGCTGTGCAGGACAGGGACTCGGAAAAATCGGCGAGCAGGTACTGGCGCGTTCCGGAAAAACCGGAGTGCTGCGCTACATTACCCGTTTTGCCGGCAGGAAGCTGTGTCCAAACGTTTGCAGCATTATGTGATCTTGTGTACAAATTGACATGAGCAGCACTGGATACCGCA